>NZ_QETJ01000105.1:0-17343 GCF_003105095.1 Pseudomonas sp. NDM
GACCCAAAATCTTGTGGGCGCTGCGCACCCAAGCGGGAGCAAGCTCCCTCGCCACAAAATTTGTGCAATGGGTGGCGCACGGTTAAGCGCACAAAATCAAGGTATTGCCGGTCGCAAGCCCGGTCAGCCGGGGCGTCATGGCCCTTTCATAGCACGAACTCTCTGTGGAAAACGCCGTCATACCCTTCAGTTTGAGCCTGCCGTCGAACATTTCGTCGGTCTGTCCCGCCCTTTTCGAGATGGAGCATGTCCACAGATGAGCACCCCCGCCAAGATCGCCCCGAAGCTGCCTGACAGCATTTTCCGCGCTTACGACATTCGTGGCACCGTGCCGGAATACCTCAACGGTGAAACCGCTTACTGGATCGGTCGCGCCATCGGCTCGCAAAGCCTGGCCCAGGGCGAACCGAACGTGTCGGTCGGTCGCGACGGCCGCCTGTCCGGCCCGGAACTGGTTGCGGAACTCATTCGCGGTATAGCCGAGAGCGGTTGCCACGTCAGCGATGTCGGTCTGGTACCGACGCCGGCGCTGTACTACGCCGCCAACGTGCTGGCCGGCAAGTCCGGGGTGATGCTCACCGGCAGCCACAACCCGTCCAACTACAACGGCTTCAAGATCGTGATCGCCGGCGACACCCTCGCCAACGAACAGATTCAAGTGCTGCATGAACGCATCAAGAACAACGATCTGAGCACTGGCCAGGGCAGCGTCACCCAAGTCGAAATCCTCGACCGCTACAACACCGAAATCGTCCAGGACATCAAACTGGCCCGGCGCCTGAAAGTCGTGGTCGACTGCGGTAACGGTGCGGCCGGCGTCATCGCTCCGCAGTTGATCGAAGCGCTGAACTGCGAAGTCATTCCGCTGTTCTGCGAAGTCGACGGCAACTTCCCGAACCATCACCCGGATCCGGGCAAACCGGAAAACCTCGTCGACCTGATCGCCAAGGTCAAAGAGACCAACGCTGATATCGGCCTGGCCTTCGACGGCGACGGCGACCGCGTGGGCGTGGTGACCAACACCGGCAGCATCGTTTACCCGGATCGTCTGCTGATGCTGTTCGCCCGCGATGTGGTGGCACGCAACCCGGACGCGGAGATCATCTTCGACGTCAAATGCACCCGTCGCCTGGTGCCGCTGATCAAGGAATACGGCGGTCGGCCGCTAATGTGGAAGACTGGTCACTCGTTGATCAAAAAGAAAATGAAACAATCCGGCGCGCTGTTGGCCGGCGAAATGAGCGGGCATATCTTCTTCAAGGAACGCTGGTTCGGTTTCGACGACGGGATCTACAGCGCCGCGCGTCTGCTGGAGATCCTCAGCAAGGAAAAATCTACCGCGGAAGAGCTGTTCGCGACCTTCCCGAACGATATTTCTACGCCGGAAATCAATATCCATGTGACCGAAGAGAGCAAATTCAGCATCATTGATGCACTGCACGACGCACAGTGGGGCGCAGGCGCCGACCTGACCACCATCGACGGCGTGCGGGTCGATTACGCCAAAGGCTGGGGCTTGGTGCGCGCGTCCAACACCACACCGGTGCTGGTGCTGCGCTTCGAGGCCGATGACGAGGCTGAATTGCAGCGCATCAAGGATGTGTTCCACGCCCAACTGAAACGCGTTGCACCTGATCTCCAACTACCGTTCTGATCCACCCGGAGCCCTGAATGACCCTCGAACGCGAAGCCGCCGCCAACACTGCCAAGGTCCTGTCCGAAGCGCTGCCTTACATCCGACGCTACGTCGGCAAGACCCTGGTGATCAAATACGGCGGCAACGCGATGGAAAGCGAGGAGCTGAAAACCGGCTTCGCCCGCGACATCGTGCTGATGAAAGCCGTGGGCATCAACCCGGTGGTCGTGCACGGCGGCGGCCCGCAGATCGGTAGTTTGCTCGAACGCCTGTCGATCGAAAGCCACTTCGTCGACGGCATGCGCGTCACCGACGCGGCGACCATGGACGTGGTGGAAATGGTCCTTGGCGGTCAGGTCAACAAGAGCATCGTCAACCTGATCAACCGCCATGGCGGCAGCGCCATCGGCCTGACCGGTAAAGATGCCGGGCTGATTCGCGCGAAGAAGCTCACCGTCTCCCGCCAGACCCCGGAAATGACCCAGCCGGAAATCATCGACATCGGCCACGTCGGCGAAGTCGTCGGCATCAACACCGAACTGCTGAACCTGCTGGTCAAGGGCAACTTCATCCCGGTGATTGCGCCGATCGGCGTGGGTGAAAACGGCGAGTCATACAACATCAATGCCGACCTGGTGGCGGGCAAGGTTGCCGAAGCGCTGAAAGCCGAAAAGCTGATGCTGCTGACCAACATCGCCGGCCTGATGGACAAGTCAGGCACCGTGTTGACCGGCCTGAGCACGCAGCAGGTCGATGACTTGATCGCTGATGGCACGATTTACGGCGGCATGCTGCCGAAGATCCGTTGTGCACTGGAAGCGGTTCAGGGTGGGGTTGGCAGTTCGTTGATCATCGACGGTCGTGTGCCGAACGCGATCCTGCTGGAAATCTTCACTGACACCGGCGTGGGTACGCTGATCAGCAATCGCAAACGTCCTTGATGGCTGATCGCTGAAAGCAAAAGATCGCAGCCTTCGGCAGTTCCTACAGGGATTTCGCACTTACGGAAATCCGCTTTTGCAGGAGCTGCCGCGGGCTGCGGTCTTTTTTGTGCGCGCAGGAAACGCCTTACTCCACACAGCGAAATGTCCGACATCCCCTCAGAACAAATCCCCCTAGGATCTTCCCTTCATCCAGTGGAGATCTTCCCATGCAAAAAGACAGCGTTCCTTACGGCAGTGACATTTCAGCAGGTACTTATGCCTGCGTGGACTGCGGCCGAGAGTATTCAGCCCCGTCACGAACATCGATGCCACCCTGCCCTGATTTCACCCAAGCCTCTCACCCTCTCAAGGGTTGGAAAGTGCTGCGTGGCCAGGGAGATGCGCCTCAGGATCCCTATCCAGCCGCCAGCGACAAATAAACCGGAGCGCCTGATCCATGCAGATCTCGTTCACGATCGACGCCGACGCTTTCGAGCAGGAACAGAAGGAACCGGTGAAGAAGACCTTGCGCATCGGCGACGCCGAAATCGCCCATGCGCTGGAGCGCATCGCCAAGGCCAGCCTGACCGAATACCTGAAAATGCTGGTCGAAGGCGGCATGCCCAGCCGGGCTGACGAAGCCAAACAGGATCGCCTGCTGTATCTGATCCAGAGTTACTTCGGGCAAACCCTGCCGACCGAATCGCAGATTTCGACGATCTTTCAACTGACCCAGAGCCAGAGCAAAACCCTGCTGAAGAACACCGTTTCGCGCTTTCGCAACCAGCTCGACGACATCCTGCAGCAGAGCATGCGCGCGGTGATCGAGTCCGCCGAACATGCGCAAAACGTGTTTCTGGTGGTAATCAGCTCGGACGTGATTCGTGATGAGTTGAATATGCTCATCACGCAAAACGAGCCGACCTTCAAACCCATCACCAAACGCAAGGGCAGCGCCGGGCAGTTCGAGATCAGCGAAGACTCCCACGCATTGCTCTGCGCCACGCTGGGTCTGAATGCCGTTCAGTGACATTGTTGCGGTCAGTGGCTTGCTGCTGACCCTGACCACGTTCATGTTCAACCTGGCGTGGCCGGCGCTCAATGAAGCGCTGGCGCAGGATGAATATCAAAAGGGTTCGCAGGCTCGAAAACGCAGTCGAGACAAGATTCTGGCCACTGTCTACTGGCGAGCATTGCCATTGACCTGTGCTTTTGTGGCGCTGTTTTACGTTAACTTGCCGGCGGCAGTCGGAATCGTGCGCAGCAGCACGCTGGATCTGTGGGATTTCGATGTGGATCGCACGCTGTACGTGATGGTGGTTGTCGCGCTGTTGGTGTTTGCGCTGGTCAATATGGGGCTCGCGCTGAGGCTGCTGATCAAATGGCGAAATCTGCGTTAATCATCAACAAAAAGACCCAATTCGAATGACTGAACTGGGTCTTTTTTATTGTGGGAGCGAGCCTGCTCGCGAAAGCGGTATTCGCCTCACATCGCTCAGTGTGACGGCCATTCGCGAGCAAGCTCGCTCCCACATTGGTCACACGCCAAATTGGGCGCGATAGGCTTCCACGGCTGGCAAGTGTTGTTTGAGCTGTGGATCGTCGGCGAGGAACTCCAACACTTGATTCAGCGACACGATGCTGATCACCGGAATGCCGAAGTCGCGCTCGACTTCCTGGATGGCCGACAGCTCGCCGTTGCCACGCTCCTGACGATTCAGCGCGATCAGCACGCCGGCGGCCCTGGCGCCGTCCTGGGAAGCGATGATCTGCATCACTTCGCGAATGGCGGTGCCGGCGGTGATCACGTCGTCGATGATCAAGACTTCGCCAGTCAGCGGTGCGCCGACCAGGCTGCCGCCCTCGCCGTGGGCCTTGGCTTCCTTGCGGTTGAAACACCATGGCAGATCACGGTCGTGATGTTCGGCCAGCGCAACGGCGGTAGTCGCCGCCAGTGGAATGCCTTTGTAGGCCGGGCCAAACAGAACGTCGAAGGGGATGCCGCTTTCGGCGATGGCCGCAGCGTAGAAACGCCCCAGTTGCGCCAGCGCCGAACCCGAGTTGAACAGGCCGGCGTTGAAGAAGTAGGGACTGGTGCGTCCGGACTTCAGGGTGAACTCACCGAAGCGCAAAACGCCGCGATCGATGGCAAAACGAATGAAATCGCGCTGATACGCTTGCATGAAAAAAACCCCAAATACCACGGATTTAGCTAATTAGCTTGACGCCGTGTATCATACACGCACGCGATTTTTGGGGCCATTTATGCGGATCATCAGTGTGAACGTCAATGGTATTCAGGCGGCAGTCGAGCGCGGTTTGCTCAGTTGGCTGCAAGCCCAGAATGCCGACGTCATCTGCCTGCAGGACACCCGTGCCTCCGCCTTTGAACTGGATGACCCAGCCTTCCAACTGGATGGCTACTTCCTTTATGCCTGCGATGCCGAAGTCCCTGCCCAAGGCGGCGTGGCTTTGTATTCGCGGTTGCAACCGAAGGCTGTCATCAGCGGTCTCGGTTTCGAGACGGCCGACCGCTACGGGCGCTACCTGCAAGCAGATTTCGACAAAGTCAGTATTGCCACCTTGCTGTTTCCCTCGGGGATGAACGGCGATGAGGACTTGAACCAGAAGTTCAAGCTCATGGACGATTTCGGCAAGTACCTGGACAAACAGCGACGCAAACGTCGCGAGTACATTTACTGTGGCTCGCTGTACGTAGCGCAGCAGAAACTCGACATCAAGAACTGGCGCGACAGCCAGCAGTCTCCTGGCTTCCTGGCGCCGGAACGCGCCTGGATGGACGAGATTGTCGGCAATATGGGCTATGTCGATGCGCTGCGCGAAGTCAGCCGTGAAGGCGACCAGTACAGCTGGTGGCCGGATAACGAACAGGCCGAGATGCTCAATCTGGGCTGGCGTTTCGATTACCAGATCCTGACCCCGGGCCTGCGTCGCTCGGTGCGCAGCGCACGCCTGCCGCGTCAGCCACGGTTCTCGCAGCACGCGCCATTGATCGTCGACTACGACTGGACGCTGACCATCTAAGCGTTTTATCGCAGCCAAAGAAAATGCCCGCATCGTGAGATGCGGGCATTTTTTATGCGCCGTGCTTCCTAAACCGCAGCGAAGAAAGGCAAGGTCAGGTACAGCTTGATCACGATGACGTTAACGATATCGATGAAGAACGCTCCTACCATCGGCACCACCAGAAACGCGATCTGCGAAGGCCCATACCGTTGCGTCACTGCTTGCATGTTGGCAATGGCCGTCGGCGTAGCACCCAGCCCAAAGCCGCAATGCCCCGCAGCAAGCACGGCAGCATCATAGTTGCTGCCCATTACCCGGAACGTTACAAAAATCGCGAACAGCGCCATGACCAGCGCCTGCACGGCCAGAATGATGAAGATCGGCAATGCCAACGCTGCCAGATCCCAAAGCTTCAGCGACATCAGCGCGATCGCCAGAAACAGGGATAGGCTG
Source organism: Pseudomonas sp. NDM (assembly GCF_003105095.1). Lineage (NCBI taxonomy): Bacteria > Pseudomonadati > Pseudomonadota > Gammaproteobacteria > Pseudomonadales > Pseudomonadaceae > Pseudomonas > Pseudomonas sp. NDM. The sequence continues at coordinate 6,040 of NZ_QETJ01000105.1, forward strand.
ACATTGCCGAGCACAGAAACTTCACGCTCGAATACCTGATACAAGCCAAGCGCTGATAATCCGTTACGCAACACCACACCCACGAACAGCACACAGACAAATGTCGGCAACTCGAACGCAGTGCCGTGGAGCAAACCATTCAACAAGTTGCCAGCGAGCAGGCTGACGGCAATCAGCGCCAGTGTCTCGACGAAAGAAAAGGGCGTGATAGAACGTTCTTTGTTCGGCTGTTCAAAACCTCTTGGCAGTCGCGGTGCTTGCTGGGGACTGCAGCCCGGCACCTGCACACGCTTGATCAGCAACCGCGCAACGGGACCACCGATCAGACCACCCAGAACAAGACCGAACGTCGCCGAGGCCAGCGCCAGTTCCGAAGCCGAGGCCAGGCCGTATTTCTCGCTGAACACCGCGCCCCACGCGGCGCCCGTGCCGTGACCACCGGCAAGGGTGATCGAGCCCGTCAGCAAGCCCATCAAGGGATCAAGTCCGAGCAAAGTTGCCAACCCTATTCCCATGGCGTTTTGCACCACCAGCAAGCCAATGACTGCCAGCAGGAAGATGCCGACAATGCGCCCGCCTTTTTTCAGACTGGCAAGGTCGGCACTCAAGCCAATCGTGGCAAAGAACGCCAACATCAACGGTGTTTGCAATGAAGTATCGAAGCGGACTTCTATATCGAAAGTGCGCAATATCAACAGGAGCACGGCAACCACCAGGCCACCCGCTACCGGTTCAGGAATATTGTAACTTCGTAGAAAGCCGACACGCGTTACAAGTCCGCGCCCGAGAAGCAGCACTAATGAAGCGGCCACGAGCGTGCCGTAGAAATCGAGCTCAATCATGTGGATTATTCTTGGCTAAGTATTCACGAGGCGAGCATTTACCTGGGCCCGACGGGTGAACCGGCTGATTTTCTCAACACTGATTACTGGGGAGTTCAAGTGCCATCGATGGCTTGAACATATCGAAATGTTTCAATCGAAACATTACACCGGGCAACTTTAACAACCAGCTTGCGCGAATAACAAGGACCGGAATATACACTTGCCCGATCAGTTGTGACCAAAGATGTAATAGAGAAATATCAGTAAATAAATGCCAAGCCGCACATCGTTAACAGACTAGTCCTACAACAAAACCCAATTATTCAGTTGCACAAATAAAAATGCCCCGATAAGTCGGGGCATTTTCATATTGCGATACAACAGACTTTCACTTGATCAATCGCCAGGTGAACGGATATCTGTAGGGGAAACCTTCGTTGGCTTTGACACCTGCAATGATCGTCAGGACCAGCGCCGCAATCGCCAGCAAACCAAACAGGAAGAAACCGATGATCAGCAGCATGAGCAGGAAGCAGATCATTGAGGCAATCGCCACCGTGATCTGAAAATTCAGCGCCTCTTTGCCCTGCGCGTCGATGAAGGGGTCCTTCTCGCGCTTCATCTGCCAAAGGATCAGCGGCCCGATCAGATTGCCGAACGGAATCCAGATCCCCAGCAAGGCGGACAAGTGACAGAACATCGCCCACTGGCGAACCTCCTGGCTCGGTTTGGGCAGCAACTCTTGCTCATCACTCATCACATCCTCCTTGTGGTCAAGAACTTCAGTCGGCCAGTGCAGCCTTCTGCAATTCGAAGATCTCGTTCATGCCTTTCTTCGCCAGTTCCAGCATGGCGTTCAAGTCTTCAGGCTGGAACGGCGCGCCTTCGGCGGTGCCCTGCACTTCGATGAAACCACCGGTGCTGGTCATCACCACGTTCAGGTCGGTTTCGGCTGCGGAATCTTCAAGATAGTCCAGATCCAGCACCGGCTCGCCCTGGTACATGCCCACCGAGACCGCGCCGATCATTTGCTTGAGCGGATCGCCGCCTTTCAGGCCGCCGCGCTTCTTGATCACTTTCAGGGCATCGACCAGCGCAACCATGGCGCCGGTGATGGACGCAGTACGAGTACCGCCATCGGCCTGGATCACGTCGCAATCCACATACAGGGTCACGTCGCCGAGCTTGGACATATCCAGCGCCGCGCGCAGGGAGCGGCCGATCAGACGCTGGATTTCCAGAGTACGACCGCCCTGCTTGCCACGGCTGGCTTCACGCTGGTTACGCTCGCCGGTGGCGCGCGGCAGCATGCCGTACTCGGCAGTCAGCCAGCCCTGGCCCTGGCCTTTGAGGAAGCGTGGCACGCCGTTTTCGACGCTGACGGTGCAGATGACTTTGGTATCACCGAATTCGACCAGTACGGATCCCTCGGCGTGTTTGGTGTAGTTGCGGGTGATGCGGATCGAGCGGAGCTGATCGGCAGCGCGACCACTTGGACGTTTCATAGGGATACCTGTACTGAGGACGGAAAACTGCCGAGCATTATAGAGCGCTGCACCGCGAGTGGGCACTGGTTAAAACCGCCGGCCGACGACCGAAGCGCCTCAAGCGCGCATAACCGACGGGCTGCAGCGCTTTGTCACACCGTGTGTTTGGGCGCATTCGCCGCACTGCGCTACAATCCTGCGCCTTTGCTGCCAGTCGGCTTAAATTCATTGAAATCGCGCCTGCGAAACAGCGTTTCGCGCCGATCTGCATTGCGAGGTCACCGCCATGGTGCACAGCATGACCGCCTTCGCCCGCGTCGAGAAAGCCGGCGTTCAGGGCACCCTGAGCTGGGAACTGCGCTCGGTCAACAGCCGCTATCTGGAACCGCACCTGCGTTTGCCCGAATCATTTCGCGACCTCGAAGGCGCCGTGCGTGAAGCGCTGCGTCAGGGCCTGTCGCGAGGCAAACTGGAGTGCACGCTGCGCTTCACCGAAGAAAGCACCGGCAAGCCGCTGCAAGTCGACCGCGAGCGCGCCGCGCAACTGGTTGCCGCTGCGGAAACCGTGGCCGGGCTGATCAAGAATCCCGCTGCGCTGAATCCGCTGGAAGTGCTGGCCTGGCCCGGCGTGCTGGTGGCCGATGCGACCGACCCGCAAGCGCTGAACGCCGAAGCGCTGGCGCTGTTCAATCAGGGCTTGAAGGACTTGAAGGCTGGCCGCGAGCGCGAAGGCGCGGAGCTGGCGCGTTTGATCAATGATCGCCTGACTTCCATTGAAGAAGACGTCGTGACCCTGCGTGAACTGGTGCCGCAGATGCTCGCCACCCAGCGCCAGAAAGTCCTCGACCGCTTTGCCGACATGAATGCTGAGCTCGACCCGCAACGTCTGGAACAGGAAATGGTCATCCTCGCGCAAAAAAGCGACGTGGCCGAAGAACTGGATCGCCTGAGCACACACATCATCGAAGTTCGCCGGGTGCTCAAATCCGGTGGTGCCGCCGGGCGGCGTCTGGACTTCCTGATGCAGGAGCTCAACCGCGAGGCCAACACACTGGGCTCCAAAGCCTTCGACCCGCGCAGCACCCAGGCCGCCGTCAACCTCAAGGTGTTGATCGAGCAGATGCGCGAACAAGTGCAGAACATTGAGTAAGGCTACCCCGACATGACCCAACACACCGGCACCCTGTATATCATTTCCGCGCCATCGGGCGCGGGCAAGAGCAGTCTGGTCAAGGCGTTGACCGACGCCGATCCAGAGATCCGCGTTTCGGTCTCGCACACCACCCGCGCCATGCGTCCAGGTGAAGTGGACGGCGTGAATTACCACTTCGTGACCCGCGAAGAGTTCGTGAAAATGGGCGAGCACGGTGACTTCCTTGAACGCGCCGAGGTCTTCGGCAACTTCTACGGCACCTCGCAAAGCCGCCTGCAGCAGACCCTGGACGAAGGCCATGACCTGATTCTGGAAATCGACTGGCAAGGCGCCGAGCAAGTGCGCAAGCTGATGCCGCAAGCGCGCTCGATTTTCATTTTGCCGCCGTCGCTGGAAGCATTGCACCAGCGCCTGACCAACCGCGGCCAGGACAGCGACGAGATCATTGACGGCCGCATGCGCGAAGCGGTCAGCGAGATGAGCCACTATGTCGATTACGACTATCTGATCATCAATGACGATTTCGCCCACGCGCTGAACGATCTGAAGGCGATTTTCCGCGCCAATCAGCTGCAACAGAAACGCCAGCAAGTGCGTTTCGGCAAATTGCTGGCCGAACTGCTCGGTTAAAACAGCACTTCCCAAAATGCCTGCAAGCGCTTTACATTGGTGCTTGCAGCGCGTTGAAGGGTCTGGTCAAAAAATCAGCGCTTCCCTAATCGCTGGTGATTTTTTAAACTGCTCAGTCCGCTCGCCCAACCGGGCAGCGCGCATATTGCATTCGCTCCGAGGAATACCATGGCCCGCGTAACCGTTGAAGACTGCCTAGAACACGTGGAAAACCGCTTTGAGCTGGTCATGCTCTCTACCAAGCGTGCCCGTCAACTGGCCACCGGCGGCAAAGAGCCATTGGTGCAGTGGGAAAACGACAAGCCGACCGTTGTCGCGCTGCGTGAAATTGCTGAAGGCCTGATGAGCTACGAGTTCATCGCCGAGCAGGAAATCGTCCAGGATGAACCGCTGTTCGCAGCGTTCGAGGACGAGTCGAACGAGGCCGTCTAAGCCTATGCCTGGTCGACGTAGCACGGCGCGGGGTCACAGCTTTCGGCAGGAATCATCATGCCGAGCATAGACGCCCTCGCCGATCGCTTATCGACCTACCTCGGCAACGACCAGGTCAACCTGGTTCGCCGAGCGTATTTCTACGCCGAACAAGCCCATGACGGTCAACGCCGTCGCAGCGGCGAGGCGTATGTCACGCATCCTCTTGCCGTGGCGAATATTCTTGCCGACATGCACATGGATCATCAGAGCCTGATGGCCGCGATGCTGCATGACGTTATCGAAGACACCGGTATCGCCAAGGAAGCGCTGCAGGCGCAGTTCGGTGAAACCGTGGCGGAACTGGTCGACGGGGTCAGCAAACTGACCCAGATGAACTTCGAGACCAAGGCCGAAGCCCAGGCGGAAAACTTCCAGAAGATGGCCATGGCCATGGCGCGCGACATCCGGGTGATCCTGGTCAAGCTCGCCGACCGCCTGCACAACATGCGCACGCTGGAAGTGCTGTCCGGCGAAAAACGCCGGCGCATCGCCAAGGAAACCCTCGAGATCTATGCACCCATCGCCAACCGGCTGGGCATGCACGCGATCCGCATCGAGTTCGAAGACCTCGGCTTCAAGGCCATGCACCCGATGCGTTCCGCGCGGATCTACCAGGCGGTCAAACGCGCCCGGGGCAACCGCAAGGAAATCGTCAACAAGATCGAAGAATCCCTTGGCCACTGCCTCGCCATCGACGGCATCCAGGGCGAAGTCAGCGGTCGTCAGAAACACCTCTACGGCATCTACAAGAAAATGCGCGGCAAGCGTCGGGCCTTCAACGAGATCATGGACGTCTACGCGTTCCGGATCATCGTCGACAAGGTCGATACCTGCTACCGCGTGCTGGGTGCTGTGCATAATTTGTACAAGCCGCTGCCGGGGCGCTTCAAGGATTACATCGCTATCCCCAAGGCCAACGGCTATCAGTCGCTGCACACCACACTGTTCGGCATGCACGGCGTACCGATCGAGATCCAGATCCGCACCCGCGAAATGGAAGAGATGGCCAACAACGGCATCGCCGCCCATTGGCTGTACAAGTCCAGCGGTGACGAACAGCCCAAAGGCACCCACGCCCGCGCCCGCCAGTGGGTCAAAGGCGTGCTGGAAATGCAGCAACGCGCTGGCAACTCGCTGGAATTCATCGAAAGCGTGAAGATCGACCTGTTCCCGGACGAGGTCTACGTGTTCACGCCCAAAGGCCGGATCATGGAGCTGCCAAAAGGCTCCACGGCGGTCGATTTTGCCTACGCAGTGCACACCGACGTCGGCAACAGCTGCATTGCCTGCCGGATCAACCGTCGCCTCGCGCCGCTGTCCGAACCGCTGCAAAGCGGCTCCACGGTCGAGATCGTCAGCGCTCCCGGCGCCCGGCCGAACCCGGCGTGGCTCAACTTCGTGGTCACCGGCAAGGCGCGCACGCACATTCGCCATGCGCTTAAACTGCAACGCCGCTCCGAGTCCATCAGCCTCGGCGAGCGCTTGCTGAACAAGGTGCTCAACGGTTTCGACAGCTCCCTGGAAAAAATTCCGGCCGAGCGCGTGAAGGCGATGCTCACCGAGTACCGCCTCGAACTGATCGAAGACCTGCTCGAAGACATTGGCCTGGGCAACCGCATGGCCTACGTGGTCGCCCGCCGGCTGTTGGGCGAAGGCGAACAGTTGCCAAGTCCGGAAGGTCCGCTGGCGATTCGCGGTACCGAAGGTCTCGTGCTCAGCTACGCCAAGTGCTGCACGCCGATCCCGGGCGACCCGATCGTCGGCCACCTGTCGGCGGGCAAGGGCATGGTCGTGCACCTGGACAACTGCCGCAACATCAGCGAAATACGGCACAACCCGGAAAAATGCATCCAGCTCTCGTGGGCCAAGGATGTCACCGGCGAATTCAACGTCGAGCTGCGCGTCGAACTGGAACACCAGCGCGGCCTGATCGCCCTGCTGGCCAGCAGCGTCAACGCGGCCGACGGCAATATCGAGAAAATCAGCATGGACGAACGCGATGGTCGCATCAGCGTCGTGCAGTTGGTGGTCAGCGTCCACGACCGTGTGCACCTGGCCCGCGTGATCAAGAAACTGCGCGCCTTGACCGGGGTGATCCGCATCACCCGCATGCGTGCATAACCTGCCTATTACAAGGAGTCCTACATGACCAGAACCGTCATCACCAGCGACAAGGCCCCGGCCGCCATCGGTACTTACTCCCAGGCGATCAAGGCAGGCAATACCGTTTACATGTCGGGCCAGATCCCCCTGGACCCGAAAACCATGGAACTGGTCGAAGGCTTCGAAGCCCAGACCGTCCAGGTCTTCGAGAACCTCAAGGCCGTAGCCGAAGCCGCCGGCGGTTCGTTCAAGGACATCGTCAAACTGAACATTTTCCTCACCGACCTGAGCCACTTCGCCAAGGTCAACGAGATCATGGGCAAGTACTTCGACCAGCCCTACCCTGCCCGCGCCGCCATCGGCGTGGCCGCCCTGCCGAAGGGTGCGCAGGTTGAAATGGATGCCATTCTGGTCATCGAGTGATGCGCACGGCGCGGCTTTCAACGCCGCGCCGACTGCCGCAAGAAAAGGTTTTGAAAGGATTCCACCATGCGCAAAGCGCTAGCTCTCTCGCTGCTCGCCCTGTTCCTCGGCGGCTGCGCCAGCGACCCTGCCGACCGCGACATCAGCGGCACCTGGATCAACCAGGTGGCGATCGATGCCGCCGCCAAGGGCGGCCCTCTGCGCGAAGCGCTGCAGGCCTACGGCCCGAATCTGGAATGGGACGTCAACACCAAGGCCGGTCAGGCTCGCTACACCAACGGTTTTGAGAATGTCGAAGGACGGTTGCTGGGCCAAGAGTCCGGCGCCTGGAAAGTCGACTTCTATGGCAGCTCCGCCAGCGAACTGAAACGCGACGGCGGACGCCTGCAGCAAGCCGCCAGCGACAACGAACCCGAACAACTCTTTGATCGCGCACAGATCCCGGTGCCCGAAGGCGCCCCAATCGGTGCGAGCTTCGAACGCGCGCTGTATTCGGCGTACCTGGGCGGCAACTGGACCATCACCAGCGGTCAGGGTGAAGGCGGCACCGTGCAGTTCCAGGCTGACGGTCAGGTGACCGGCCTTCCGGGCGTTGACCGTTATGCCTTGTGCCTGGCCGGCGATTGCGCATCGATGAGCAATGGCAACGACAGCATGTGGCTGCAACTCAATGGCCAGGGTAATAACTGGATCTTTGTGCGCAAGGGCAAGGAACTGGAGATTCTGCAGGCAGTGAACGCTGCGCTGGCGGATGAGCAACCGCAGTTTGCCGCGGGTGAGCGCAAGTGGTTGCTGGAGAAGCAGTAACCCGCTTCTGAATTCACATAGAACCCATGTAGGAGTGAGCCTGCTCGCGATAGCGGTATGTCAGACACATTGATGTCGACTGACACAACGCTATCGCGAGCAGGCTCACTCCTACAGTTGTTTTGTGTTGTTAGAAAGTCAGCACTTACCTTCCAGGATCGCTGCATAGCCTTCGCGGTAGCTTGGGTACTTCGGTACCCAACCCAACGCTTTCGCCCGCGCATTGCTGCAACGCTTGCTGCCGGTGCGGCGCACGCTGGCGTCTTCCGCCCATTCAGTTACCCCCAGATATTCGCGCAACCAGCCCACCACCTCGGCCAATGGCGCCGGCGCATCGTCTACTCCGATGTAGAGCTGCTCCAGCTTGACGCCCTCGCGGTCTTTTTCCAGCAGAAACGCCAGCAACCCGGCCGCATCATCGGCATGAATCCGATTGCCATACAGCGGCGGCTCGACTGCCACGCGATAGCCGCGACGCACCTGGGTCAGCAGCCATTCACGGCCCGGGCCGTAAATGCCGGTCAGACGCAGTACGCTAGCGGGGATGCCGCTATCGAGCGCGACCTGCTCGGCTTCAAGCATCAAGCGCCCTGAGTAACCGGCAGCGACAGTCTCGGACGTCTCATCCACCCACGCTCCGTCCTGCTGGCCGTACACGCTGCTGCTGGACACGAAGATCAGTCGCTCGGGCACTTGCCCGTAGTCGCCCAGCCAGCTCAACACGTTCTGCAAACCCTGCACATAGGCCTTGCGATAACCCTCTTCATCGTGGTCGGTGGCCGCAGCGCAATACACCAGATAATCCAAAGCGCCCACCGGCCAGGTCGCCGGGCATTCTTCGTTGAACAGATCGCCGGCGACGCCAATGACCCCCTCCGGTAACTTGGAAACGTCCCGGCGCAAGCCATGAACCTGCCAGCCAGCCGCCAGCAATTGCGTGGCGAGACGACTGCCGACATCACCACAACCGGCAATCAAAACAGAAGGCGCGGACATCAGAAAACTCCCATCGGAAAGGCACAGACTAGCTCTGGCACAGGACGAACGGCTAGCAATGGTGGAAAAAAAGTTACTCTATTACTTTTGTTAACAAGAATTACTTGCAATAATGCACGCCACTTTTGTTCTCGGCCTCACGAGGCCTGGAAGAGCAATAACGTTTTTCTACCTCAGGTCCGGCCAGCATGACACGTAATCAAACTCCCGCTTCGCCAACCACTCGACCTCGCGCCTGGAGCGCTGTCGCGGCTCTGTTGCTCAGCCTGATGCTGGCACCGACCGCGGCCTTCGCCGACGCTCAAGCGCCAGCCACCCCAGCCGCCACCGAACAGAGCGCGCCCGCTGCCGCTCCGGCTGCACCCGCCGCCACCGATCCGGTGCAGGCTGTCGATGCGGCCGACGCACCTGAAGTCCTCGAAGCCGACAACACCTTGGGCATGGCCCACGACCTGTCGCCGTGGGGCATGTACCAGAACGCCGACATCATCGTGAAAATCGTGATGATCGGTCTGGCTATCGCTTCGATCATCACCTGGACCATCTGGATCGCCAAAGGCTTCGAGCTGATGGGCGCGAAGCGTCGTCTGCGAGGCGAAATCGCCGCACTGAAAAAAGCCACCACCCTCAAAGAAGCCAGCGCCACGGCCGGCAAGGAAGGCACCCTCGCCAACCTGCTGGTCCACGACGCTCTCGAAGAGATGCGCCTGTCGGTCAACAGCCGCGAGAAGGAAGGCATCAAGGAACGCGTCAGCTTCCGCCTCGAGCGCCTCGTCGCTGCCTGTGGCCGCAACATGAGCAGCGGCACCGGCGTTCTCGCCACCATCGGCTCCACTGCGCCGTTCGTCGGTCTGTTCGGTACCGTTTGGGGCATCATGAACTCGTTCATCGGCATCGCCAAAACCCAGACCACCAACCTCGCCGTTGTCGCACCTGGTATCGCTGAAGCGCTGCTGGCCACCGCACTGGGTCTGGTTGCGGCGATTCCTGCAGTGGTGATCTACAACGTCTTCGCCCGTTCCATCGCCGGTTACAAGGCGCAGGTCTCCGATGCCTCGGCAGAAGTCCTGCTGCTGGTCAGCCGCGATCTCGACCACCAGCCTGAGCGCAGCTCGCAGCCGCACATGGTTAAAGTGGGGTAATCGGCCATGGGCCTGCATTTGAAAGAAGGCGCAGACGACGATCTGGCCGAGAACCACGAAATCAACGTCACGCCGTTCATCGACGTGATGCTGGTGCTGTTGATCATCTTCATGGTGGCTGCTCCATTGGCCACTGTGGACATCAAAGTCGATCTGCCCGCCTCGACCGCCAAACCGGCGCCGCGGCCAGAGAAACCGGTGTTTCTCAGTGTGAAAGCGGACCAGCGCCTGTTCCTCGGCGACGACGAAGTGAAGGCCGAAACCCTCGGCGCCACCCTCGACGCCAAGACCCAGGGCAAGAAAGACACCACCATCTTTTTCCAGGCCGATAAAGGCGTGGATTACGGTGACCTGATGAGCGTGATGGACAGCCTGCGCGCCGCCGGTTACCTGAAGGTTGGTCTGGTCGGTCTCGAGACGGCAGCCAAGAAATGATCACGACGCGCCATAAGCTGACGCGTTACAGCGGTAGCCTGGCCGTGGTGCTGGGCGTGCACGCGCTGGCCATCGCGCTGGCGCTGAACTGGACCGCTCGCCCGCCCATCGAATTGCCGCCGCAGGCAATGATGGTCGAGCTGGCTCCGTTGCCCGCCCCGCCACCGCCGGCTCCGCCGAAAGTCGTCACACCGCCGCAGCCACCGGCTCCGGTTGAAGAGTTACCGATTCCGAAACTGGCTGAAGCACCGAAAGCGGAAATCGCGGTACCCAAACCCAAGCCGAAGCCCAAGCCAAAACCGCCGAAGCCGGTCGAGAAGAAGCTGCCCGAGCCGCCGAAGGAGAAACCTTCCGAGGAGAAGCCGGCCGACACTCAACCGACCCAGGCACCAACGGAGAAATCAGCCCAGCCCGCACCCGGCCCATCGCCTGCTCAATTGGCAGCCAAGGCCAGTTGGCAAGGCACCCTGCTCGCGCATTTGCAGAAGTACAAGAAGTACCCGCAAAGTGCACAGTCGCGTGGCAAGGAAGGTTTGAATCGTCTGCGCTTCGTGGTCGATGGCGAAGGTAATGTGCTGTCGTTCGAACTGGTAGGCCGCTCCGGCAACGCTGATCTGGACCGGGCCACCCTGGACATGATCCGCCGCGCTCAACCGCTGCCCAAGCCGCCAGCCGACATGCTCAACAATGGCTCGATCGAAATCGTTGCGCCGTTTGTTTATTCGCTCGAACGCCGCCGCTAAGGCAACGCAAAACCCTGTAGGAGTGAGCCTGCTCGCGATAGCGTAGTGTCAGACGATGATTTTCTGACTGACACACCGCTATCGCGA
>NZ_QETJ01000106.1:0-17321 GCF_003105095.1 Pseudomonas sp. NDM
CGCGATAGCGGTGTATCAGTCGCAACAGCAGTGACTGACAAAGCGCTATCGCGAGCAGGCTCACTCCTACAGGGATTAGGTCGGTCTCCACATCAGCGAACACCACGGTTGGGGATGATGCACTAAGCCCGGACGCGATACGCCTCACGCAGCAAACGCTCGATTTGCGCCAGTTCCCACGTGCTGAGCAGACTCACCGGGTCAGTGCCATAACGCTGCCATGTGTTCAGCGTCGCTTCGTCCCCGGCGCAGTTGCGAGCGGATTCACAGTGATGCAAGTGTCCGTCGGTGAAATCCAGCAGCAAACGCCAGCCCTCGATATCCACGGCAATCAGCCCGGATTCGGAAATCACCTCGCAGACTTCGAACGCAAGCACACCCAGCGCGGCTTCGCGCAGACGTTGACACACATCCCGGGCGGACAAAAACGCTGACATGCTGCAACCCGATTCAATGGACAAGCGTGCAAGGATAAGGCTCGCGCGAATCGGTGTCAGCGTTTCACTGGCCCGAGGCCGAACAATTCCGTAACATTCGCCTCCCTCTTTTTTCGCGAAACCGGCGGCCGCCCATCGGCCGCTCAGTCAGGTAAGCCATGAAACCGATTCGTCTGCGCGCCGATGTCCTGGCCGGACTCACCACCTCGTTCGCCCTGTTGCCCGAATGCATTGCCTTCGCGCTGGTAGCGCATCTCAATCCGCTGATGGGGCTGTACGGCGCGTTCATCATTTGTACGCTGACCGCTTTGTTCGGCGGCCGACCGGGCATGGTCTCCGGCGCGGCGGGGTCGATGGCGGTGGTGATCGTCGCGCTGGTGGTGCAACACGGCGTGCAGTATCTGTTGGCGACGGTGCTGCTCGGCGGGCTGATCATGATGGCGTTCGGGCTGTTGCGCTTGGGCAAACTGGTGCGCATGGTGCCGCATCCGGTGATGCTCGGTTTCGTCAATGGCCTGGCGATTATCATTGCCCTGGCGCAACTGGAGCATTTCAAAAGCGGCGAGCACTGGCTCAGCGGTACGCCGTTGTACCTGATGACCGGGCTGGTGCTGCTGACCATGGCCATCGTTTACATCCTGCCGCGCCTGACCAAAGCGGTGCCGCCGGCACTGGTGGCGATTCTTGGCGTTGGTCTGCTGGTCTACCTGTTCGGCCTGCCGACCCGCACCCTTGGTGACATGGCGCACATCGCCGGAGGTCTGCCGACCTTCGCTTTGCCGGACATTGCATGGAATTTCGAAACCCTGCGCATCATTGCCCCGTACGCGATCCTGATGGCGATGGTCGGCCTGCTGGAAACCTTGCTGACGCTGAACCTGACCGACGAAATCACCGAGACTCGTGGTTACCCGGATCGCGAGTGCGTGGCGCTCGGCGCGGCGAACATGGTGTCCGGCGCGTTCGGCGGCATGGGCGGTTGCGCGATGATCGGTCAGACCGTGATCAACCTCAGCTCCGGCGGCCGCGGGCGCTTGTCCGGCGTGGTCGCGGGTGTGTTGATTCTGTTGTTCATTCTGTTTCTGTCGCCGCTGATCGAGCGCATTCCGCTGGCAGCACTGGTGGGGGTGATGTTCGTGGTGTCGCAGCAGACCTTCGCCTGGGCTTCGTTGCGGGTGATCAACAAGGTGCCGCTGCACGATGTGCTGGTGATCATCGCCGTGACCACTATCACTGTGTTTACCGACTTGGCGACGGCGGTGCTCTGCGGGATCATCATCGCCGCGCTCAACTTTGCCTGGCAGCAGGCGCGCGAACTGTACGCCGATGAACATCTGGAGGCCGATGGCAGCAAACTCTATCGCCTGCACGGCACGCTGTTCTTTGCCTCGACCACGCCGTTTCTCAACCAGTTCGATCCGGCCAACGATCCGGCCAAAGTCACTCTCGACTGCCGGCATTTGAGCTTTGTCGATTACTCGGCGATTGCCGCGTTGAAATCCCTGCGGGAACGCTACGCCAAGGCCGGCAAGCAGCTACAGGTGTTTCATCTGTCGGAACGCTGCAAGAAATTACTCAAGCGCGCTGGCGTCGCTCACGACTGACGTCGCGGGCGTTGCCCAGGTCTTGCCGAGAATCCGCGAGACCTGTTCAGCGGAGTAGGGTTTGGCAAGAAATTCGAAACCTTCATAACCACTGCGCGCCAGTTCTTCGCTGTAGCCGGACGTCAGAATCACTGGCAGGTCCGGGCGGCGCTGGCGCAGCTCTTTAGCCAATGCGACGCCGGTAATACCCGGCATGACCACGTCGGAAAACACTGCATCGAACGCCATGGCATCGCTGCCCGCCAGTTGCAGGGCTTCTTCGGCGTTGGTCGCCCACGCAGTTTCATAGCCCAGGTCCTGGAGGATCTGATTGGCGAAACGGCCGACGTCCAGGTTGTCCTCGACCACCAGCACCCGGCGCTTTTCGCAGGCCGGCTGCACCTCGCCATCGTCCTCGGAGTCGTCCACTTCAGCCTCGTTCGCTGGCACTTGCGGCAAATACAAGGTGAACTCGGTGCCTTGGCCGAGCACGCTGGAGACGTCGACGTTGCCCCCTGACTGCTTGGCGAAGCCGAATACTTGCGACAGCCCCAGCCCCGTGCCTTTGCCGACAGGCTTGGTGGTGAAGAACGGTTCGAAGATGTGTTCCAGGGTGTGCGCCTCAATGCCGGCCCCGGTGTCGGCGAGGGCGATCGACACGAAGTGGCTGCTTGAACCGGCATGGCCGCGAATCGACGGCAGCGGTATGTGGCATTCCAGGCGCAGTTTCAGTTCGCCCTGGCCGTTCATGGCGTCGCGAGCGTTAAGCGCAATATTGATCAACGCGGTTTCGAACTGACTGAGATCGACGCGGATGTAGCAGGGATGAGCGGGGCGTTCGACGCACACATGAATCTGCGCGCCGGTGACCGATTCGAGCATGTCGCCGATGTTGGCCAGACGCTCCCCGGCATCGACCACTTGCGGGTTGAGCGGCTGGCGCCGAGCGAAAGCGAGCAACTGGCTGGTCAGTTTGGAGGCACGCTCGACCGTGTCGGAAACCGCACGCATATAACGTTGGCGGCGTTCCTCCGGCAGGTTGGGCTGACGCAGAAAGTCCACTGACGAACGAATGATTGTCAGCAGATTGTTGAAGTCATGGGCCACGCCGCCGGTCAATTGACCGATGGCTTCGAGCTTTTGCGACTGGCGTAGCGCCGATTCCGCCTGGGCCAGGCGCAGGCTGCGTTCTTCGACCCGTTGCTCCAGCGTCGCATTGAGTTCAGCCAGGGCCAACAGACCTTCGCGCACATTGGCGTCGGCGCGCACCCGCTCGATGTGCGCCCAACACCGTTCGGTCACTTCGCTCATCAATGCCTGCTCAAAGCGCGACCAGACGCGCGGTACCTTGTCGTGGACGGCCATCAGCGCAGTCAGGCGGCCCTGCTTGATCAGTGGTACACAAATCGTCGCGGTGATGCCGATGGCCTGAAAGGTCGCCGACTCTTCAGGCGGCAGTTCGCTACGGTTGTCGTGGATGACCAGCGGCTCCCCGGCGCGCAGAAGACGTACAGCCTTCTCACCGAAATCGCGCAAGCGGTAATGCCCGACGATGCTGGGCGAGCCCGGCGCGGCATAGTCGCCGCGAATGGTGAAGCCATCCTCATCGGCATCCATGTCGGCGTAAGCGCAGTTGGACAATTGCAATTGCTCGACCATCAGCCGCGTGCTCGCCGCCAGGATTGCTTGCGCATCGGTGGCATTGGTCACCGCGTTGCCGATGGCGTCGAGTACTGCCAGGCGTTGATTGAGATAGACGGTTTGGGTGGTCTCGGTGACCGTGTCGAGCATGCCCACGACATTGCCCAGCGAGTCACGAATCGGGCTGTAGCAGAAGGTGAAGAACGCCTGCTCCGGCCCGCTGCCGCGCTCGATGTTGAGGGCAAAGTTTTCGATATAGGTAGCGTGGCCGGCAAATGCCGCCTCGGCGATCGGTCTGATCTCATGCCAGGCTTCTTTCCAGATGTCGCTGAAAGGCCGTCCCAACGCCTGTGGCTTGTCGCCGAGAATCGGCACGAAGGCGTCGTTATACAGGGTGATCAGCTGCGGGCCCCAGACGATCGCCTGAGGAAAATGTGAGGCAAGACTGAGCGAGACGGTGGTCTTGAGCACATCGGGCCAGTGTTCCAACGGGCCGAGGGGCGTTTTCGCCCAGTCGTGACGGCGGATCTGCCCCGCCATCTCGCCGTTGTCTTGCAACCAGTCTGTCATGGGGTTCGTGTCTTCCCGGGCATTTGTCAGAGAACAAAGACCTGCGCGCAGGGTGTTTGGTTTCAGCGCACCAGACACTGTTTGCGCTACGAGTTTTCTGACATACATCATGGCAGCAAAAAACAGCGCTGGCGAAAAGAGCATCTTTTCGCCAGCGGATTTTTCTTCAGTTCGTGAGCGACTGCTCAGGCCTCGACGGCCGGGAAGTCAATGTCGGTCAGCGCAGTGTTGTTCAGGTAATTGGTCAGCGTCTGCACGGCTACCAGAGCAATCACTTCGATGATCTTGCGGTCATCGATACCGGCGGCGCGGGCAGCGGCCAATTGTGCGTCGCTCAAGTGGCCACGGGTTTCAGTCAACTGGCGGGCGAGGGCGGCGTAGGCATTCAGTTCGCCGTGACGTGCCGCGACGATGTCCTGTGTCGACAGCCCGGCCTTGCCGGCGAACACGGTGTGTGCGGACAGGCAGTAGTCGCAGCCGTTGACCTGCGAAGTGGCGAGATAAATCGCTTCTTTCTCTTGGGCGCTGAGTGAGGTCTTGCCCAGGATCGCCGAGGCTTGCAGGTAGGTGTCGAGTGCAACCGGTGCCTGGGCGAGGGTGGTGAAGACGTTGGGCAGGAAACCGATTTTTTTCTTCACGCCTTCCAGTGCAGGACGGACGGCGTCGGTGGCGGTGTCGAGGCTGATTGCAGGGATGCGGCTCATGGTGATTCTCCAGATTGCGCGGCGAAGTGCAGCGGCGATGGAGAGATCTTAGGGATTGCCGATAGCGCTTTGGCCGCAAATCGTCGAGGATATGCGGCAGATCGTCCAGATATGCCTTCGGGAGTCAGCCGTGGATCGCCTTTCTACGTTACTCAGTCACTTCGGCGTGAACGCCGGCACCTTTCACAGCGGCGCATTTTGCGGCGTCAGCGTTCACGAAGGCGAACCGGTCGGCCACGTGCATGTTCTGCAAGCGGGGGCGTTGCTGCTCAAGCCGGGCAATGAGCGGGAAATCCGTCTTGACCAACCGTCGCTGATTTTCTTTCCCCGGCCGTTCACCCACCGGATGTTTGCCGACGAGGCCATGGCCAGTCAGATTGTGTGTGCTTCGCTGACCTTCGACGGTGGCTCGGGCAATGCCCTGGCCGCCGCATTACCCGACTATCTGGTGTTGAAGCTCACCGATATTCCCGAACTGCGCAGCACCCTCGACTGGCTGTTCAACGAAGCTTTCGAAGGGCATTGCGGGCGCGTCGCGGTGATGGATCGCCTGTTCGAATTGCTGGTGATTCTGCTGCTGCGCCATCTTATCGGCAGTCGCGATCAGCAGCCGGGCATGATGGCCGGGCTGGCTGACCCGCGTTTATCCCGCGCTTTGAATCTGATCCATGAACAACCGCACAAGCCGTGGAGCGTCGCCGATCTGGCCGCAGCCGCGAACCAGTCCCGCGCCGGTTTTGCCGAGCAGTTTCGCCGCGTGGTCGGGCAAACGCCGGCCGATTACCTGTTGAGCTGGCGCGTCAGTCTTGCGCAAAAACGCCTGCGCGAAGGCCGGCCGATTGCACTGATAGCCGAGGAGGTGGGATATGAAAGTCCGTCGGCGCTGGCCCGGGCGTTTCGGCGCAAGACCGGACTCAGTCCTCGGCAATGGAAAGCCGAACACTGAACACTATCTGGCAAATTTCTTTGCCCCGGCCACACAGACAATCACCCCAAGCGTGACGCCGAGCATGCCCACGCTGACTTGCTCATGCAGCAACGTCGCCGCCAGTGCCAGACCAAAAAACGGCTGCAGCAATTGCAACTGCCCGACCGCTGCGATCCCACCCTGGGCCAGACCGCGATACCAGAACACGAAGCCGATCAGCATGCTGAACAGCGATACGTAACCCAGACACATCCACGCCGACACACTGATGTTGGCGAAAGAGGCGGGCGCCAGCCACAGGCTCAGCAGCGCCATCGGTGGTAACGACACCACCAGCGCCCAGCAGATCACCTGCCAGCCGCCGAGGCTGCGTGAGAGTTTCGCGCCTTCGGCGTAACCGAGGCCGCAGGCCAGAATCGCCGCGAGCATCAGCAAGTCCCCAGTCGGCGACGCGCTCAAGCCTTGGGACAGGGCGAAGCCCACCACCAGCGCACTGCCCAGGATCGAGAAGATCCAGAACACCGGTCGTGGCCGCTCACCGCCGCGCAACACGCCAAACATCGCGGTGGCCAGCGGTAGCAATCCTACAAAGACGATCGAATGCGCTGACGTTACGTGCTGCAACGCCAACGCGGTCAATAGCGGAAAACCCAACACCACGCCCAGCGCCACAATCAGCAGTGACAGCCACTGATGACGCGCCGGTCGCCGCTGTTTGAACAACAACAAAAGCCCCACAGCCAACACACCGGCAATCGCTGCTCGCACCACGGTCAAGAACACCGGGTCGAACTCCAGCACCGCCAGGCGTGTGGCCGGCAGCGACCCGCTGAAGATCAGCACGCCGATAAAACCGTTGATCCAGCCACCGGTTTTTTCCAGCGTCGGGTTGGTTGCGGTCGAAGTAGTGCTCATGGCGGTCGCGCTCGAGAAGTGGCTTGTGTCGCTGCGATCCTAGGGCCGAGAATCAGCACAATCAAAAAATTGTCATGGATACAGCCGACATGCCCAAGTCTCGTTACAAAGCGCTGGTTGACCGTTACGCGGCGGACATTCGTGGTGGACGATTGGCGCCGGGCACGCGATTGCCGACCCACCGGCAACTGGCCGCGCAGGAAGGACTGGCGCTGGTCACCGCCTCACGGGTGTACGCCGAGCTCGAGGCGATGGGGCTGGTCAGTGGCGAAGCCGGGCGCGGCACTTTCGTCCGTGAAACCTCGCTGGCGCCGGGGCAGGGTATCGATCAGAAAGACGTGGCGATCGGCATGATCGACCTGAATTTCAACTACCCAGCGTTGCCCGGTCAGGCCGAGCTGTTGCGCACGGCGTTGCGCCAACTGGCGTTGTCCGGTGATCTCGAAGCACTGCTGCGTTATCAGCCCCACGCCGGGCGTGCCCACGAACGCGCCTCGGTGGCGCGGCATTTATCGACACGCGGCGTGACGGTCGATGCCGGGCAAGTGCTGATCGTCAACGGCGCTCAGCAAGGCCTGGCGGTGACGCTGATGGCACTGCTCAAACCCGGCGATGTGATCGCCGCCGATGCGCTGACCTATTCGGGATTCAAGGTGCTGGCCGACGCGTTGTATCTGGAAGTGCTGGCGATCCCGATGACGGAACATGGCCCGGATCTTCAGGCGCTGGACAAACTCTGCCGCCAGCGGGCGGTGCGTGCCGTATACAGCATGCCGACGCTGCACAATCCGCTGGGCGCGGTCATGCCGCTGGAACAGCGCGAGCAATTGGTCGCGATTGCCCGTCGGCATGATCTGACGCTGATAGAAGACGCGGCCTACGCGTTTCTGGTCGAGAGCCCGCCGCGAACCTTGATCGACCTGGCGCCGGAACGGACGTTTTACGTCTCGGGTCTGTCGAAAAACATCGCCACTGGTTTGCGGGTCGGCTTTATTGCGGCGCCTTTGCCGCAAGTGCCGGCGCTGGAGAGGATCATTCGCGCGACGACGTGGAACACGCCCGGGGTGATGACCGCCATTGCCTGCGGCTGGCTCGATGACGGGACGGTCACGGTGCTTGAACAGCAAAAACGTCACGATGCGATGGCGCGTCAGGCCTTGGCGGCCGAGGTGCTGAAAGGGCTGCGCTATATCGCTCATCCGGCTTCGTATTTTCTGTGGCTGCCGTTGCCCGAAGACGTGCGCGCCGATCAGGTCGTGGTCGAGTTGATGCAACACCAGGTTTCCGTCACCACCGCCGAGCCGTTTTCCCTGTCGACCAATACGCCCCATGCGATTCGTCTGGCGCTGGGTTCGGTCAACATGGACGTGTTGCGTCAGGCGTTGACCACCGTCAGAACGATCGTCGGCGCTTATCTGTAAACTGCGCTCACGCCATGAAAAGCCGGGTTTGGACTGTTCAATGAAATTCACCACAACACTGTTTCTCGTTTTGATCTTCAGTGCCAGCGTCCAGGCTGAGGGCGACCCTGAAGCCGGGGCGAAGATCTTCCCGCGCCTGTGCGGCGGTTGTCATCAGGTCGGCGAGTCGGCGCGGCCGGGGTTTGGCCCGCAGCTTAACGGCATCATTGGTCGGGCGGCCGGGACTTCGGCCAATTATGTTTATTCCGATGCGATGAAAAATTCGGGGATTACCTGGGATCGGGCGACGCTGAAGGCGTATCTCGAAGACCCGAAAGGCGTGGTGCCGGGCACGCGGATGATTTTCTGGGGGCTGAGTGATGAGGAGAAGCTGGATAATTTGCTGGCTTATTTGCAGAGGTTCAGTGCTGAGCCCTAGTCGGGCGATGGTTTACCATCTGATTGGGTACATATCCATTGCTGCGGTAACGGCTGCTTAGGGTTCCGCCCTTACGGCGGGTCACCTTTTCCAGACGCCGAAAAGGTAACCCAAAAGGCTTGCTCCTGCGTTCGGCCCCTCGCAAGCTCGGGGTTCCTTCGCTGCGCGATCGATCCGGGCGCAGCGGCTACGGTTTGCTTCGCTGCACCTCCTTCCGCTGTGTCTGGCTGCGCCAGACGGTCGCTGCGCTCCCACGCCTAGATCAATCCCTCCACTCAGCCTTCCGACGTTGCCCGTAGATCAGGATCAAGAGCAGGCGAGCTGACACTCGACCTCATGGCGGGCGCGATCACCGTAGGAGCTGCCGAAGGCTGCGATCTTTTGATCTTGCCCTTCCCTCAGTGGACATGAAACGCCACCTGATTACGCCCCGCAGCCTTCGCCTGGTACAGCTGCTGATCGGCACGTTTGATCAGGGCCGTGTGGTTGTTGTCTGCCGGATCTGCCAGGCCGAGACCGATACTCACGGTGACGCTGCCGACGCCGGGAAAGTCTGCTCCGGCCACTGCCGTACGAATTTTCTCGGCGACGACTTCCGGGGTGTCGGGTTGCGCGACTTCCGGTAACAGTACGGCGAACTCTTCTCCACCGTAACGCGCGACGAAATCGGTGCTGCGCACGCTGTTCTGAATCAATGTCGCCAGTTGTTGCAGGACCTCATCACCCACCGCGTGGCCGTGGCTGTCATTGATGCGTTTGAAGTGGTCGGCATCGATCAGCAGCAGGGCATACGGACGCCCGGTGCGTCGCGACAGCAATGAGTACTCAGTGATTTTTTCATCAAACCGGCGGCGGTTGTAAACGCCGGTCAGGCCGTCGTGTGTTGCCAGGCTCAGCAGCTCGGCGTTGGCCTCGGTGAGCGCGGCGGTGCGTTGCGCCACGGTAGCTTCCAGCGAAGCGTTGGCTTCCTGCAGCTCGCGTTCCTTGCCGAGCAGCGATTGGGTCATCGCATCGATGGACTGGCCAAGCTGGGCGATTTCCAGCACTGGATGCTGCAGTTGGAAGTGTGCGCCGGTCTGGTTGTTCTGCACCTGTTTCGCCGAGCGTGCGAGTTGTTCGATCGGGCGGCTCAGGTACAGCGCCAGGTAATAAGCCACCAGCCCGAAAACGATGGCGGCGAATACGCCCAGTATCAGCAATTCATATAGCAACGTTCGCGCCGGTTGCAGGGCCGTCTCCAAGGGCTGACGGATGGCGATCGACCAAGACAGCGCCGTCCCCGATGGTGTCGGCACGGTGACCATACTGGTCAGGTAACCGTTGGCCGCCGTCCAGCCTGGCGTTACCGAACCTCTGGTCGCCAGTTGCTGGCCCATCAGTGCTTCGGGGTAAAGCACCTTGCCATCGTGGTCGACGATCAGTGCCTCGACATCCGGCGCCGAGTTTTTATGGGAAAACGCCGCCGAATCGACGATGCGCGTCACCCAGCTCCAGTGCGCATGCGCGCCCAGTACACCGATCACCTGACCTTCGGCGTTATGGATCGGCGCGGCGAAGTCGATAAAGCGCAGCGGCTCGCCATTGGGCAGGCCCGGCAACAACTTCGCCAGTAACACCGCTTCGTGGGGATCACCGGTGTATTGCCGGCGCAAGCCGATCTGGAACCACGGACGTTTTTGCACCGATTGGCCGACCAGCAGATCATTTACCGCTTGACGGACATTGCCTTCGGCATCGGTGACGCCCATCCACGCATATTCAGCACGCGCCTGGGTGCGCAGTTGCATCGATTTGAGGATGGCTGGATTGTCCAGATCGCCACGCTCCAGATGCGGGGCGCGGCTGAGCAGGTAAACCTCCAACTGCCGTTCGCGCAGTTGCTCTCCCAATAACGTCGCCGCCGACCGTGCCGTGTTCAGCAAGGCGTTGCCGCTGGCCTGTTTCATTTGTTCAGTGGCGATGTGACCGACATAAAAACCCACACTCAGCAGCGTCAGCAGGGACAAACCGCCGAACCAGAGAGTGAGATGGCTACGCAGACTGGCTTTGAACATGGAGGCGGGTGTCTGTCTTTATTGAAGTGGCGCCATGGTATGCGACATCCCCGACGCCCGGCCAGCGAACGGGTTCATAGAAATGCAAGATGCCTGATGCTAATGAGCCAGCATTTGCGTTAAAGTGCGCGCCGTCCGAGAGATGGATCCCGGGCGTTCCCCCATGGAGTTTTACTGTGAAATACCTCAGCAAAGTAGTCGCCGCCGCACTGTTCGGTGTGGTTCTGGCAGGTTGCACCGGCGCCCCGATGAAAACCTCACATTACGACAGCAACCAGTACACCGTGGTTGGCCACAGCGAAGCTTCGGCTACCGGCCTGCTGCTGTTTGGCGTCATCCCGATCCGCCAGAACAGCCGCTTCGTACGCGCGCAAGACGCGGCTATCAAAGCCAAGGGCGGCGATGCAATGATCAATACGCAGGTTCAGGAAAACTGGTTCTGGGCCTGGGTTCTGACCGGCTACACCACCACGATTTCCGGCGACGTGGTCAAGCTGAAAACCGCGCAATAAGCGACGGCTGAATGCAAAAAAGCCCGGCTGATCAGGCCGGGCTTTTTCATGGATGCTGCAGTAGTGCAATTGATTCATGCCACGCGGCGCTCGATCAGACGATCCGAGCCGCCTTCGGCAACGCGGCGCTCGATCAGACGATCCGAGCCACCTTCGGCAACGCGGCGCTCGATCAGACGATCCGAGCCACCTTCGGCAACGCGGCGTTCGATCAGACGATCCGAGCCACCTTCGGCCACGCGGCGTTCGATCAGACGATCCGAGCCACCTTCGGCAACGCGGCGTTCGATCAGACGATCCGAGCCACCTTCGGCAACGCGGCGTTCGATCAGACGATCCGAGCCACCTTCGGCAACGCGGCGCTCGATCAGACGATCCGAGCCACCTTCGGCAACGCGGCGTTCGATCAGACGATCGGAACCACCCTCAGCCAAGCGGCTTTCGATCAGCTTGTCCGAGCCGCCTTCAGCGACCAGAGTGTGCACGGGCGTTGCGGCAAAAGTGTTGACTGCGAAAACCGAGAAAGCGATGCCGAGAAGGATTTGGCGTTTCATGATCGTGTGCTCCAGGAAGTTGTTTGTTTGTCTGGAGCCGATGTTACGCCGCGCAGTTTTTATGAGAACTTCATTGACGTGATGGTGAACATCGACGCCGATGATGTTTGCTCTGACTCGCGACTCAGAGCGTTTTGGTCCGTACGCACAACTCGCCGCTGGCGCGGATCAGCGCCAGGTCATGCAACGCGTCGGTGGCCAGACCGCTGCGGACATTGGCCAGCCATGACGGGCAATCCGGATCCTGCCGATAGGGCGCGAACCCGGCGTACTGCCGTAACAGCCGCTTTTGCAGCTCATCCAGACGCGGGCGTATCTGTTTCGCCAGGTCCGGGCGCGGAATGTCGGGTGCCGCACCTGCCGCCTGCCATTGCGCGAGCAGACCGTACTGCACCAGTTTGTTCGCTTCCATCTGTGCGGCGATCAGCTGCGCGACATCGTCCGGGTCCAGTTCGTGTTCGGCGGCCAGCATCCGGGCGTTGGCGATGACTTGCGCCTCACGCGGGCTGTCCTGAATCGGTTTGCCGCTGTCCCACTTGGTCAGTGCAACCAGATCACCGATGTTCAAGCGTTCGTTCAGGGTGGCGAGTAAAGGTTTCAATGAGTCGGGTGCCGCTGCAGGTGCGGCGGCCTGAGTACACGCGGCGAACAACGCGAGGAGGGTAGTGACCAGAAAATTTGCAACCTTACGCATGAGCCGAGCCTCAATAAGTACCTGTCGGAAGAACCGTGATTTACCACAGCCGCACACTGACACAAAGCGGTCTCCGGCATTTACACAAATGCAAAACAGGCGATCAACACCGATTGGAAATGTTGATTGCACGCTGCACGCAACTCACCGAAGCTATCGTCAATCAGGCCTGCCGCCGTCGAGATGGACCTCCATTCAATGCAAAGCGCCACCTTCGCCAAGCCCCTCTGGCAAACCTATCTGCTGTTTCTTGCACCGATGGTGCTGTCGAATTTTCTGCAGTCGATGTCCGGCACGGTCAACAGTATCTACATTGGCCAGATGCTCGGCACTCAAGCGCTGGCGGCAGTGTCCGGGATGTTCCCCGTTGTGTTCTTTTTCATTGCCCTGGTCATCGGCCTCGGCGCTGGCGCGGGCGTGCTGATCGGCCAGGCGTGGGGCGCGCGTGAAACGCATCTGGTCAAAGCGATTGCCGGAGCGACGTTGCTGTTGGGAGTGTTGATCGGCCTGGTCGCGGCAGTGCTGGGCAGCGTATTTGCGCGACAGGCGCTGACGGGGCTGGGCACGCCGGCGGATGTGCTCGACGATGCGGTGGACTATGCCCACGTCATGCTGTGGATTTTGCCGTCACTGTTGGTATTCGTGCTGTTCACCCAATTGCTGCGCGGGGTCAGCGATACGTTGTCGCCACTGCTCGCACTGATCGTCTCAACCGCGGTGGGGCTGGCGCTGACGCCGGCGCTGATTCGCGGCTGGCTTGGTTTGCCGCCACTGGGCATCCAGAGTGCAGCCTATGCCGGGCTGGCCGGCAATCTGGCAGCGATGGCCTGGCTGGCATGGCGGCTGATCCGCAACGGCCATCCGCTGGCGCCGGACCGAGAATTCTTTGCAGCGCTGCGCCTGGACCGGGTGATCCTTGGCAAGGTCTTGCGCATCGGCCTGCCGACCGGAGTGCAGATGATCGTGCTGTCGTTGTCGGAGCTGGTAATCCTGGCATTGGTCAATCAGCATGGCTCGCAAGCGACAGCGGCCTACGGCGCGGTGACGCAGATCGTCAATTACGTGCAATTCCCGGCGCTGTCGATTGCGATCACCGCATCGATTCTCGGCGCCCAGGCGATCGGCGCGGGACATCTGCAGCGTATGAGCCCAATCCTGCGCACCGGGTTGTTGATCAACGTGTGCCTGACCGGCGGCCTGATTGTGCTGGGCTATCTGCTTTCGCACTGGTTGCTGGGCCTGTTCCTCACCGAAGACTCGACCCGGGCCATGGCCGAGCACCTGTTGCACATCATGCTCTGGAGCCTTCTGGTATTCGGTTTCCAGGCGATCATCGGCGGCATCATGCGCGCCAGCGGCACGGTATTGGTGCCAGTGTTCATTTCGATTATCTGCGTGGTCGGCGTGCAACTGCCGGCGGCGTACTGGCTGGACGGGCAGTTCGGTTTGCAGGGTGTCTGGATGGCGTTTCCGGTTGCCTACCTGGGGATGCTTGTTTTACAGACGCTGTATTACCGACTGGTCTGGAAGCATCAGAAGATCGAGCGGTTGATATAGGGGCTGGCACAACGGGCGGTTGTTTGCTTAAGTCAACCAAGGCCCTGGACGGCGCGCGACGCCCGGAGAACTCCATGTCGATGCGATTGCTGCTGGTTGCCGCGTTCTGGCTCTGTGCCACGGCCGGCGCGCAGGCTGCCCAATATACGCGCGTCAACACCAGCGCCAGCCAGATCAGCTTCACCTACCAGCAGATGGGCTCGCGGATGTACGGCACCTTCGGCAGGTTCGAGGCGATGCTGGATTTCGACACCGACAACCTCGCCACCGCCCGCACCATATTGCATATCGACCTCAGCAGCATCGACGCCGGAAGCGAAGACGCCAATACCGAGCTGGTTAAACCGGCCTGGTTCGACACCGAGAAATTCCCGCTTGCAGTGTTCGAATCCAGCCGTTTCACTCAGGTGGCCGAGCACCGTTACCAGATCGCCGGTCAGCTCACGCTCAAGGGAATCACTCGCGAGGTCGAGGTTCCGGTTGAGCTGAAACCGGACAACGCCATCGGTATTTTCGACGGCGAGCTGGTGCTCAACCGAGACGAGTTCGGCCTCGGAGCGGGGGAGTGGGCGGACAGCGTGGTGTCCAGGGACATCAACATCAGATTCAGAGTGGTGGCGCCGCAACAGTGACCGTTCAGTAGTACCGGTCTTGTTCCTTCATCGCCTGAATCTGCCAGAACGTCCGGCCGGAAATCAGCAGGAACAGCAGGGCGAGGATCACACCGCCGGTCATGATGTAAAAACCTGCGCGGTAGCTTTGCAGCTGAGTGGCGATGGCGCTTTTTTCCGGCATCCATGGCGAGACCAATAGGGCAATCGGGCCGTTGAGTTCGTACTGGGTGTGTTCGGCGTAGCGTTCGTCGACGAAATCACCTTCATGAAGCTGGCCGTGTTCGTCGGCATAGCGATAGTGAATGATCTTGCCGTTCTTGTTCATCATGATCTCTTCCAACTGCGTGACAGTGCCATCGGTTTGCGCGCCGTTGAAATTCAGCAGCGCATACAGAATGCCCTGATGGCGCGCCATGCCGGCCAATAACAAGACCACGCAGCAGGCGACGGTGAGCATGACGATGCGGTTGTAAAGATGATCTTTTGCGGCTTCGCGCGGGTAATACATGGCCCGATCCTTGGTGGTGAAATGAAGGGTGATCGTTACATCGGCCTTCGGCACCGGATCTTTAAACGGCGACCGACCCTGGCACGGTATGATGTCGCGGTCGTCGACGGCTCTGATCATCGGCAACGTTTTTTACCGCCGGAGTTTGCTCATGCCACGCATCACCCACTACACCTCCCCATGCCCCGAAAGCGTCAACAGCCAGATCCTGCAAATGGTCGTCGACTACCTCACCGACATCAGCGCGGTGGGCCTCAGCCCGAGCAATCTGCTGTACAACGTTTATCAGTACGCGGTCGGTTACGAGGTGCATCTGTATCTCGAAGCCTTGAATGGCCAGAAGGGTACCGAGGTGGAGTTGCTGGTGGCCACTGACGATGAGGATCCGGAGCAGGTCATCGGATTTCTCATCTGTCTGCCGGTGCAGGGCGATTGGGAGGCGTGTAGCGTCGCTTATATGGCGGTGCGGGAGGGGCATCGGCGTCAGGGGGTGGCGCGGGCGATGCTCGCGCACATGGTCGGGCGCTATCCGCATGCGGAGCTGGCCTGCAGCATCGGCAAGGTGCCGTACTTCGAGGCGCTGGGGTTTGAAGTGATCGGCCAGCGCGAGACGCAGGTGCTGATGAGCACGCGGCATTATCGCAGCAACGGCTTGCGCGGCTTTATCGAC
Organism: Pseudomonas sp. NDM; assembly: GCF_003105095.1. Lineage (NCBI taxonomy): Bacteria > Pseudomonadati > Pseudomonadota > Gammaproteobacteria > Pseudomonadales > Pseudomonadaceae > Pseudomonas > Pseudomonas sp. NDM. The sequence goes on from NZ_QETJ01000106.1 coordinate 15,781, forward strand.
ACCACGCCCATCTACCGGTCGCTGGAAGTGCAGCAGATTCACACCTACCTGCTGCAGAAGAATGGCAAGCGCGCGATGCTCGATGCGGAAAAACAACGCGACCGGCATCTGGATCAGACCAGTCGCCACGTTGAAGAATTTGTCCGCCAGCGCCTGACCCTGCACTGATCAACCGCCAATAAACAGCCCTTGCCGCGCACTCCGCAGCAAGGGCTTTTTTGTGCCTGCAATCTCAACCGAGCTTGACGTTCATGGTGATGCGCGCGGTGAAGACTTTCTTGCCTTCGGTATCGTGAATGTCGACGTTGACCACCTTGTCGCCATCGCTTTGCCAATCCACGCCTTCAGCACTGGCCACGGCGGTGACGTCGGTTTTCGCCTTCGCCAGGTATTCCACGGTCATGCCTTTGGGAATCCAGCGCGCGCCGGCCGGGATGGATACGTCGGTCATCATGCCGCCGGCCAGTTCCGCCGCATTGCACATGGCGATCGCATGCACCGTGCCGAGGTGATTGGTGATTTCCTTGCGAAACGGCACCTGCACCGTGGCGGCATTCGCACGCAGCTCGGAGATCAGCGGATTGATGCTGTTGAAGTACGGAGCGAACTGGCAGGCCATTTTGCTGAATGCATCAGGGCCGACACTGTTGAACATGCTGAGAGATTGACTCATGGAAAGCCTCGTTTAGGTTTTTACAGAATGATGTTCCGTTACAGAATAATGTTCTGTAACGGAACGGTATTCTGTTTGCGGCAAATCTGTCAACCTAGGCGCGATTTATTCGCGGGCACTCAACGCCTTATTCGAAATTTGTTCTCGGACCACAAGCAGCATGGACACCGCCGATCTACTCGAACGCAGCTACCCCGGCCGCCGCGCCGAACTCAAACGCGATATCTTTCGCAAGGCCCTGAGCCTGTTCAATGAACAGGGGATCGAGGCGACCACCATCGAGATGATTCGCGCCGAATGCGACACCAGCGTTGGCGCGATCTATCACCATTTCGGCAACAAGGAAGGGCTGGTCGCGGCGCTTTTTTTCACTGCGCTGGAGGATCAAGGGCGTTTGCGGGACGCGTATCTGGACGCGGCCGATACCACCGAAGGAGGCGTGCAGGCGTTGGTATTCAGCTATGTCGACTGGGTCGAGCAACAGCCGCAGTGGGCACGATTCCAGTACCACGCACGCTTCGCCGTAACCAAAGGCCCGTTCAAGGACGAACTGGCCGAGCGCAACAGGACGCGCAATCTGCGCTTGCGCCAGTGGCTGGCCGAACCGGGTCGCGCTGCCGAGCTTCAGGAATTGCCTGCCGAGCTGCTGCCATCGCTGATCATCGGGCAGGCGGACAGTTACTGCCGGGCCTGGCTGGCAGGGCGGGTGAAAGGCAGCCCGACGGACTATCGCGAAATGCTTGCGCAGGCGGCATGGCGGTCGATTCGCGCTGAGGTCTGCTGAGCACGTCCCCCTGTAGGAGTGAGCCTGCTCGCGATAGCGGTGTGTCAGTTAACCATTTGCTGACTGACACACCGCTATCGCGAG
>NZ_QETJ01000107.1:0-17283 GCF_003105095.1 Pseudomonas sp. NDM
CTGCGATCTTTTGATCTTGTAAACAGCAAGATCAAAAGATCGCAGCCTTCGGCAGCTCCTACAGAGGGGGCCTGCGTAGTGGTTCAGACCGCCATCGGCGCGGTCATTGGCGGATGGTGCTCGTAGCCTTCCAGCGAGAAGTCGCTCGGCTCGACCAGTTCCAGCCACTCCGGTTGATACACACCGGTCTTGGCAAACTCCGGCACGCGATCGGAGATCTTCAGTTTGGGCATGGCAAACGGCTCGCGCCTGAGCTGTTCGTTGAGCATGTCCAAGTGGTTTTCGTAGACGTGGGCATCACCGATGAAATAGGTGAACCAGCGCGGCGTGTAACCGGTCAGGCGGCCGATCAGGCTCAGCAGTGCGGCGCCTTCGGTGAGGTTGAACGGCGTACCCAGACCCAGATCGTTGGAGCGGATGTACAGGGTCAGCGAGATCTCTTTGGTCTCCACGTTCGGGTGGAACTGGTACAGCAGATGGCACGGCGGCAGGGCCATTTCATCGAGCTGGGCGACGTTCCAGCCGTGGAACAGGATGCGCCGGCTGCCCGGATCCTTGATGATCGTGTCGACGCACTGGCGCACCTGATCGATCGCCTTGTACAGCACGACGTAAGCCTGGCCGTCTTCTTCGCCCTGAGCGATCTGCTTGTAGCCGTTGCTCAAGGTTTGCTCGATGGCGGCGGTGTTGCTCAGCGGGATCTGCTTGTACGCCGGCCATTTGCGCCATTGCACCCCGTAGATTTCGCCGAGGTCGTCGTCGCCCTGACGGAACGGGTTGGCTAGCCACTGCGCGTTTTCGTTGGCGTTCTGGTCCCAGACCTTGCAGCCCAGCGCGCGGAATTCAGCGGCGTTGTTCACGCCACGCAGAAAACCGCACATCTCGCCGATGGCCGATTTGAAGGCCATTTTGCGCGTGGTGATCGCCGGAAAACCTTCCTGCAGATCGAAACGCAGCATCGCCCCTGGGAAACTGATGGTGTTGATGCCGGTGCGGTTGGCCTGTTTACTGCCGTTCTGGATGACGTGCGAGACCAGTTCGAGATATTGCTTCATGAGTTACCTGTGTCCTTTGAGCCCCGGCGTCGCGCGCCGGGGATCGTAGTTTAAGCCGTCGGCGCGAGCGGCGCTGCCGGGGCGCGACGATAGGCCAGCCAGATCAGCAACAGCCCGCCGACGATCATCGGCACGCAGAGCACTTGGCCCATGGTCAGCCAGTTCCACGCCAGGTAGCCCAACTGCGCGTCCGGCACGCGGACGAATTCGACGATGAAACGGAAGATGCCATAGAACAGCGCGAACATGCCCGAGACCGCCATGGTCGGGCGCGGTTTGCGCGAGAAAATCCACAGGATCAGGAACAGCGCCACGCCTTCGAGGGCGAACTGATACAGCTGCGATGGATGGCGCGGCAACTGCGCCGGATCGCTGAACGGCGGGAACACCATGGCCCATGGCACGTCGGTGGCCTTGCCCCACAGCTCGGCGTTGATGAAGTTGCCGATGCGCCCGGCGCCCAGACCGATCGGCACCATCGGCGCGACGAAGTCCATCAACTGGAAGAACGACTTGCCATTGCGCTTGCCGAACCACAGGGCCGCGAGCATCACGCCGATGAATCCGCCGTGGAACGACATGCCGCCCTTCCACACTTCGAAAATCAGCGTCGGATTGGCCAGGTACGCGCTCAGGTCGTAGAACAGCACGTAACCCAGACGGCCGCCGACGATCACGCCCATCGATAGCCAGAACACCAGATCGGAGAGCTTCTCCTTGGTCCAGGTCGGGTCGAAGCGGTTGAGCCGGCGCGACGCCAACAGCCAGGCGCCGCCGATGCCGATCAGGTACATCAGACCGTACCAGTGGATTTTCAGCGGACCGATGGCCAGGGCCACCGGGTCGATCTGCGGGTAAGGCAGCATTGCGACTCCTTGTTAGAGTTGAAAGCGAAATTCCCGGGTGACGCTGCCACCTCAGGATTAAGCCAGGATTGCCACGCGGTCAGAGCAGAAAGCTCAAACCCACGCAGAACAGCAAAGCGGCGAACAGCCTTTTCAGCAAGCGCGGCGACAACCTGTGCGCCAGACGCGCGCCGAGCCGGGCGAATACCATGCTGGTCAGGGCGATGCCCAACAATGCCGGCAAATACACAAAACCGAGACTATGGGCCGGCAGCAACGGATCGTGCCACCCCAGAATCATGAAACTTGACGCACTCGCCAAAGCGATCGGCAGGCCACAGGCCGACGAGGTCGCCACGGCCTGCTGCATCGGCACGCTGCGCCAGGTCAGAAACGGCACGGTCAGCGAGCCGCCGCCAATACCGAAAATCGCCGAGGCCCAGCCAATCACCGTACCGGCCGCAGTCAGACCGAGCTTGCCCGGCACCGTTCGGCTGGCCTTGGGTTTGACGTCCAGCGCCAATTGCACGGCGATCACCAGAGCAAACACGCCGATGATCTTTTGCAGGTTCGGCCCCGAGATCGCTTCCGCGGTCAGCGCACCGAAACCGGCACCGAGCAGAATGCCCACGGTCATCCAGCGGAAAATCGCCCAACGTACCGCGCCACGGCGGTGATGTTCACGCACGGCGTTGATCGAGGTGAAGATGATCGTCGCCAGCGACGTACCCACCGCCAGATGCGTGAGAATCGACTGATCGAAGCCTTGCAGGGTAAAGCTGAACACCAGCACCGGGACGATGATGATCCCGCCGCCGACGCCAAACAGCCCGGCGAGCACGCCCGCGCAGGCGCCGAGCGCCAGGTAGAGCAGAAATTCCATGACCGTCTCCAGCACGCGTCGGCAAAACAGGACCGGCATGGTAACGGATGTGCAGCCTTCTGCTCCACTGGCGATGGATGCACGGACGCCGGATGCGTAGAGTGGGCAAAAAACACACAAGGACCACCTTATGTGCCTGATTGTTTTCGCCTGGCGCCCGGGCCATGCCCAGCCGCTGATCGTCGCGGCCAACCGCGACGAGTTCTACGCCCGCCCCAGCCTGCCATTGGCGCCGTGGCCGGAGGCGCCGCAGGTGCATGCCGGGCGCGATCTTGAGGCCGGCGGCACCTGGCTGGGGATCGGCGCCAACGGACGCTTCGCCGCACTGACCAATATTCGCGACCCGCAGCAGCCGCCCGCGACCAAATCCCGGGGCGAGCTGGTGGCACGCTTTCTCACGGGTGATCTTTCTATTGATGACTATTTGAGCGATGTAGTGGATCGTGCGGCGGAGTACGCCGGGTTCAACCTGCTGCTGGGCAATACCCATGAGCTTTGGCATTTCAATGCACGGGCGTCCGAGCCGGTGATGCTCCAGCCCGGGGTTTATGGGCTATCCAATGCCGGGCTGGACACGCCGTGGCCAAAACTGCTCAAGGCCAGGGCGGCGTTGAGCGCAGTGCTGGACGATCCGCAGCCTGAACGATTGCTGGCGCTGTTGAGCGATGCGCAGCCCGCACCAGAGGCCGAGTTGCCGGATACCGGGGTGGGCATGGCGACGGAGTCATTGTTGTCGAGCGTGTTTATTGCCAGCCAGAGTTACGGCACGCGGGCGAGTACGGCGTTGGTTGTGCAGGCGGACGGGACGCGGCGGATGGTGGAGCGCAGTTTTGGGCCGTATGGCGGTCATCTTGGTGAAGTGGATATCTGCGTTTGAAGCTCACCCTCACCCCAGCCCTCTCCCGGAGGGAGAGGGGGCCGACCGAGGTGTCTTGCGGTATACATCGACCTGAAAGAACAATTCGATTATGGATTCAGCAAAGCTCTTTCAGGTCGACGGAGTTCTGCAGCATCCCCCGATCAGTCCCCTCTCCCTCCGGGAGAGGGCTAGGGTGAGGGGCCTTTGATCTTTAGAGAGCCTTGTTCACCACAGGCGAATTCATTTTCGCCAATCCGAGATTCTTCAGCGCCAATTGCAGCGAGCTGTGGATAACCTGCGGGTTATCGATCTTCATCAGCTCCGCCAGCATCTCCTGCGCCTTGCTCAGGTTCACCTGGCGCAACATCCACTTCACCTTCGGCAGGTTGGTGGCGTTCATCGACAGACTGTCGAAGCCCATCGCCATCAACAGCACTGCTGCGGCCGGATCACCGGCCATCTCGCCGCAGATGCTCACCGGTTTGCCTTCGGCGTGCGCATCGGTGACCACAGTTTGCAGCGCTTGCAGCACTGCCGGGTGCAGGTAGTCGTAGAGGTCGGCGACGCGCGGGTTGTTGCGATCGACCGCCAGCAGATACTGGGTCAGGTCGTTGGAGCCGACCGAGAGGAAGTCGACCATCCGCGCCAGTTCCTTGGTCTGGTACACCGCTGCCGGGATTTCGATCATCACGCCGATCGGCGGCATCGGCACGTCGGTGCCTTCGTCGCGCACCTCGCCCCAGGCACGGTGGATCAGGTGCAGGGCTTCTTCGAGTTCATGGGTGCCGGAGATCATCGGCAGCAGAATCCGCAGGTTGTTCAGGCCTTCGCTGGCCTTGAGCATCGCGCGGGTCTGCACCAGGAAGATTTCCGGGTGGTCAAGGGTGACGCGAATACCGCGCCAGCCGAGGAACGGGTTGTCTTCCTTGATCGGGAAGTACGACAGCGACTTGTCACCGCCGATGTCGAGGCTGCGCATGGTCACCGGTTGCGGGTGGAACGCGGCGAGCTGTTCGCGGTAGATCGCCAGCTGTTCCTTCTCGCTCGGGAAGCGCTGGTTGATCATGAACGGCACTTCGGTGCGGTACAGACCGACTCCCTCGGCGCCGCGCTTCTGCGCCCGCGCCACATCGGCGAGCAGGCCGGTGTTGACCCACAGCGGCATGCGGTGACCATCGAGGGTCACGCACGGCAGGTCGCGCAGGGTGTCGAGGCCCAGCGCCAGTTGTTTCTCTTCTTCGACGACTTCGGCGAACTGCTTGCGCAGCACTTCGCTGGGGTTGGTGTAGACCTCGCCACGGGTGCCGTCGACGATCATTTCGATGCCGTCGACCTTGGCGTACGGCAGGTCGACCAGACCCATGACGGTCGGAATGCCCATGGCCCGGGCCAGAATCGCAACGTGGGAGTTACCCGAACCGAGTACCGACACCAGGCCGACCAGCGTGCCTTCCGGCACCTCGCCGAGCATCGCCGGCGTCAGTTCTTCGCTGACCAGGATGGTTTTTTCCGGGTAGACCAGGTTCTGCTGGCGCTCTTCCTGCAGATAGGCGAGCAGACGGCGACCAAGGTCTTTGACGTCCGACGCACGCTCACGCAGGTAAGCGTCGTCCATCAATTCGAAGCGGTTGACGTGTTCCGTGACCACCTGACGCAGCGCGCCCTGGGCCCATTGGCCAGTCTTGATCACGGTGGTGATTTCGCTGCCCAGCGAGGCATCGTCGAGCATCATCAGGTAGACGTCGAACAGCGCACGCTCTTCCGGGCGCAGCTGGGTCGCCAGTTTGGCGGACAACGCGCGCATGTCGGCGCGCACGCCTTCGATGGCGGTCTTGAACAGCGCCAGCTCAGCATTGATGTCGGTGATGGTCTTGTCCGGCACCACGTCCAGGTCCGCCGGCGGCAGCATGACCACGGCGGTACCGACAGCAGCACCCGGCGAGCCCGGCACGCCGACGAACTTGGCTTCCTGAATGCCCTTGCCCTGCCGGCCCAGACCACGGATCGAACCGGTGGCCTCGGCATGGGCGATAACGCCGGCGAGCTGCGCGCTCATGGTCACGAGGAAGGCTTCTTCACCTTCGTCGAACTGGCGGCGCTCTTTCTGTTGGATGACCAACACGCCGACGACGCGGCGGTGGTGAATGATCGGAGCACCGAGGAACGAGGCGTAACGCTCTTCACCGGTCTCGGCGAAGTAGCGGTAGCGCGGGTGAACCGAGGCGTTTTCGAGGTTCAGGGGTTCTTCACGCGTGCCGACCAGACCGACCAGACCCTCGTTGGGGGCCATGCTGACCTTGCCGATCGAGCGCTTGTTCAAGCCCTCGGTGGCCATCAGGACGAAGCGATTGGTTTCCGGGTCAAGCAGGTAGACCGAGCAGACCTGGCTGCCCATGGCCTCTTTGACGCGCAACACAATAATCCCCAACGCCGCCTTGAGATCCTTGGCGGAGTTAACTTCCTGGACGATCTTGCGCAGCGTATTGAGCATGGCTCGGGGTCGAACTCCGTCGTCAGTCGCGCGCTAAAAGGCGCGGGGCAAGCTCTTTGAGGGCGCGTCGATACACCTCGCGCTTGAATGTCACCACCTGGCCCAACGGATACCAATAGCTGACCCAGCGCCAGCCATCGAACTCCGGTTTACCGGTCAGATCCATCCGCACCCGCTGCTCGTTGGAGATCAGGCGCAGGAGGAACCATTTCTGTTTCTGGCCGATGCACAGCGGTTGGCTGTGGGTACGCACCAGGCGTTGCGGCAAACGATAGCGCAACCAGCCTCGGGTACAGGCCAGTATTTCAACATCTTCACGTTCCAGGCCAACTTCTTCGTTCAGCTCGCGGTACAAGGCGTCTTCCGGCGTCTCCTCGGGGTTGATCCCCCCTTGCGGAAACTGCCAGGCGTCCTGATTGATACGGCGAGCCCATAGCACCTGGCCGGCGTCATTCGTCAGAATGATCCCGACATTGGGGCGGAAACCATCGGGGTCGATCACGGCAACAACCTCGCAAACGCATGTCGCCGCATTGTTCCACAAAGCTTGATCAGGCGGCAACGAAGGTTCCTACCTTATGTGCACTCTTGTGAAAAGACCGTATTCTTGTCGCCTTTTTACTGACTTTTCAGCGGGTAACTGCAATGCGCCTGGCTCTATTCGATTTGGACAATACCCTTCTGGGCGGCGACAGCGATCACGCTTGGGGCGATTATCTGTGCGAGCGCGGCTTCCTCGACCCGATCGCCTACAAGGCGCGCAATGACGAGTTCTATCAGGATTACCTGGCCGGCAAGCTGGACAACGCCGCGTACCTGAACTTCTGCCTGGAGATTCTTGGCCGCACGGAAATGTCTGTGCTTGACGCCTGGCACAGTGATTACATGCGCGACTGCATCGAGCCGATCGTCCTGCCCAAGGCTCTGGATCTGCTGAAAAAGCACCGCGATGCCGGCGACAAACTGGTGATCATCACCGCCACCAACCGTTTCGTCACGGCGCCGATCGCCGTGCGTCTGGGCGTAGAAACCCTGATCGCCACCGAATGCGAGATGGTTGATGGCCGCTACAGCGGGCGCAGCACCGATATCCCATGCTTCCGTGAAGGCAAGGTCACGCGCCTGAATCGGTGGCTGGAGGAGACTGGTTATTCGCTGGAGGGCAGCTATTTCTATAGCGACTCGATGAATGATCTGCCATTGCTGGAGCAGGTGGCGAATCCGGTGGCGGTGGATCCGGATCCGAATTTGCGTGCTGAAGCCGAAAAACGCGGCTGGCCGGTAATTTCGTTGCGCGGTTGATATTGCTATCGCGAGCAGGCTCACTCCTACATTTGGAATGCGTTCCCTGTAGGAGTGAGCCTGCTCGCGAATGGCCGCAACTCGGTCGCAAACCTTAAACCGGCTTGGCCCCCATCAACGCCGCTATGGCGACAAACCCGACGCCGCTGACAATCGCCAGCGCCAGATTGAATGTGCGGTTACCCCGCCCGGTTGTCCAGAGCCGATCCAGCCGAACCAGCAGCCAGACCGCACTGAGCGTGGCCACGGCATAGATCACGCTGGATCCCAGAATCCACAATTGTCCCAAGGGCCAGCCAATCAGGTGCACCAGCCACCAGCCGGTGAACGGCATGCTGAGCATGCCGATCAGCATCAGGCACCAGATGAACAGCCACGGCCGGCGCATCGTGCTGGCCGGGCCTTCGCTGCGATTGCGCCAGGTCAGGAAGGCCAGCCCCAGCCCACTCGCGAGGATGACCACGGTCGCTGCGACGTGAAGGACTTTCAGGGTGGTCAGGGTTTCCATGTCGTTCTCTTCCGTAGGTCCATGCCCATCAGCGTAGCCGCTCAGCCGAGAAACAGCTGATAGGCCGGATTGTCGCTTTCGTCCCAGTACGGGTAGCCGATTTCCGCCAGCGCCGCGGGCACCAGATGACGCTCGTCATGGGGCACTTGCAGGCCGGCGACCACACGGCCGTCCGCCGCGCCGTGGTTGCGGTAGTGGAACATCGAGATGTTCCAGCGCCCGCCGAGCTTGTTGAGGAAGTTGAACAGCGCGCCCGGCCGTTCCGGGAATTCGAAGCGCAGCACCACTTCATCGACCACCTGCGCGGCGCGGCCACCGACCATGTGGCGGATGTGCAGCTTGGCCAGTTCATTGTCGGTCAGGTCGATAACCGGGAAACCCTGCTCGGTCAGGCTCGCCAGCAAGGCGCTGCGCGGGTCGTTGTCAGGATGGGTCTGCACGCCGACAAAGATGTGCGCTTCGCTGCCGGTGTTGTAGCGGTAATTGAACTCGGTGATCTGGCGCTTGCCGATGGCTTCACAGAACGCCTTGAAGCTGCCGGCCTGCTCGGGAATGGTCACGGCGATGATCGCCTCGCGACCTTCGCCCAGCTCGGCGCGCTCGGCAACGTGGCGCAAGCGGTCGAAGTTGACGTTGGCGCCAGAGTCGATGGCGACGAATGTCTGACCGCTGACGCCGCGCTGCTCGACGTATTTCTTGATCCCGGCCACGCCCAGCGCGCCGGCAGGCTCGGTGATCGAACGGGTATCGTCGTAGATATCCTTGATTGCCGCGCAGATCTCGTCGGTGCTGACAGTGATCACTTCATCGACGTAATCCTTGCAGATATCAAAGGTATGCTGGCCGATCTGTGCCACCGCCACACCGTCGGCGAAGATCCCCACGGTCGGCAGGACCACGCGCTCGCCCGCTGCCATCGCGGCCTGCAGACAATTGGAATCGTCCGGCTCGACGCCAATCACCTTGATGTCGGGCCGCAGGTATTTCACGTACGCCGCGATACCGGCGATCAGCCCGCCGCCGCCGACCGGGACGAAAATCGCGTCCAGCGGCTGCGGGTGCTGACGGAGAATTTCCATGGCCACGGTGCCCTGCCCGGCAATGGTGTGGGGATCGTCGTACGGATGGATGTAGACGTAGCCTTTTTCATCAACCAGTTTCAGCGAATAGGCCAGCGCTTCCGGGAACGAGTCGCCGTGCAGCACCACTTTGCCGCCGCGCGAACGCACGCCTTCGACTTTGATTTCCGGGGTGGTCTTGGGCATGACGATGGTGGCTTTGACGCCCAGCACTTTCGCCGCCAGGGCCAGACCCTGCGCATGATTGCCCGCCGAGGCGGTGACCACGCCACGGGCGCGTTCTTCATCGCTCAGTTGGGTCAACTTGTTGTAGGCGCCGCGAATCTTGAACGAGAACACCGGCTGCAAGTCTTCGCGCTTGAGCCAGATGTCGTTGCCCAGCCGCTCGGAGAGCTGGCGAGCGTTCTGCAGCGGGGTTTCTACGGCAACGTCATAAACGCGCGAGGTGAGGATCTTTTTGACGTACTGTTCGAGCATCGGAAAGCATCACTGAGCGGGTTGGGCAGGGCCAAGGAGTCTAACCCGGCTTTCGGGCGCACGACCACACGAATCCAGAGGTTTTAGCCACGCTTGCGGCTATAATGCCGGCCTTTCTGCCCACCCCTTGCCCGCTTCGGAGCCCGCATGACCCAGGATCAACTCAAACAGGCCGTGGCCCAGGCCGCCGTCGACTTCATCCTGCCGAAACTCGACGACAAGAGCATCGTCGGCGTCGGCACCGGCTCCACCGCCAACTGCTTCATCGATGCCCTGGCCCAGCACAAGGGCGCGTTCGATGGTGCGGTCGCCAGCTCCGAAGCCACCGCCGCGCGCCTCAAGGGCCACGGGATTCCGGTGTATGAGCTGAACACTGTCAGCGATCTGGAGTTCTACGTCGACGGCGCCGATGAAAGCGACGCACACCTGAACCTGATCAAGGGCGGCGGCGCGGCCCTGACCCGCGAGAAGATCGTTGCCGCCGTGGCCAAGACCTTCATCTGCATCGCCGACGCCAGCAAACTGGTGCCGGTGCTCGGTGAGTTCCCGCTGCCGGTGGAAGTGATCCCGATGGCCCGCAGCCACGTTGCCCGCCAACTGGTCAAACTCGGCGGCGACCCGGTGTACCGCGAAGGCGTGCTGACCGACAACGGCAATATCATCCTCGACGTGTTCAATCTGCAGATCACCAACCCGGTGGAACTGGAAGCGCAGATCAACGCCATCGTCGGCGTGGTCACCAACGGCCTGTTCGCCGCACGCCCGGCGGATCTGTTGTTGCTGGGGACCAGTGAGGGTGTGAAGACCCTGATTTCCGATTGAACTAGGTTCAACTCGATACCTTTTTAGGAGCAAATCTTCGGTAATTACACCTATATCTATCGGAACACGAAGCAACCTTTATTACTGGCTATAAGATTAGCTTTTCATCGGCGTGCTTCGGGTGCTTTTTTCGAATAACACTTAGTCACAAGCCCCGATGCATAGCCCGTGGATCATTACTCTAAAACCTGCCGAGTATTTGCTTACCACTTAAATTAATCCAATGCTAAGCGGCTCAAACCAGATTGATCGAACAGGTGTTCTGGATTTTGCGCCGAAGCATAATTTTTTCAGAAGCCCATACAAACCGAGCCCCGGCCATATCTGAAAAAAAATGACATACGCGCCATCCCGAAACTATAACTTAAAAGATGAAAGATTATTTATGTCAGAACAACGAGGACGACCGATGTATACATCACGAGCGAGACAGGTATTGAAAGATGTTGAATTTATAAGAGAAAAACTTGAGAACGAAACTTCAACAACTGAGTGGCGACTTAACTGGATAACAGCCGTAGTGCTTGTACGCGCCGTTGGACATGTACTCAGCAAAGTAGATGGGGCAACCACACCATCTGTACGAGAACTAGCGAATAAGCTTCACAAGGAATGGAAAGCTGGAGATGGAGATAATGAAATTTTTGTGAAATTCATTGAAGAAGAGCGCAATAACATCCTCAAAGAATACGAACTTGGCGTTTCTGAAGGCCCCGTCCCCATAGTTGCAATAATGCAAAACTCGCTCACTGGAGAGCTTTTTGAGCAACGAGCCCTTATTGACGAAAACATCTATAGACCAATGCTGGGCGGATACTATGAAGGAGAGGATGGCAGAACGCTTTTGGATGAGTCAGTTATCTGGTGGAAGATACAACTGGACAAAATCGACAACTTAATCGAAACGAGGCCCTATTGAACAGACACCATGTGACATCTTGACACAAAGCCCAAGATGTCAAGTTTTCCATTTATCTTTAAGCGCTCTTTGCACTACATCCACTCTACAACCTAAATCTTTAGCATCTACAACATCTCATTATCAGATGGCCCTTTGAGAAAGTTGCGTATATTTCTTAACAAGGCCTCGGCGATTATTGGTGAGACACTATTCCCAATCATTCGACAACTATGCCAAACCGTAGAATGGAAAATAAAATCGTCCGGAAAGCCTTGAAGCCTGGCACACTCTCGCGGAGTGATTACTCGATTTTCAACAGGGTGCAATGGCCTAACTGCTTGGTAAGATCCTCTATCGCTTCCCGTACCAGCTCGCAAAGTTGGGCAAAGGCCGGCCCATGATAATCTCTTATATTTTCCAACCGGATCCACTCCACCTTGCGGAACTAACGCAAAGCGCTCCAAAGTAGAGGGCTTGTGCTCTGTCAATTGGTGCCCGGTAAACTGACCAGAAGATGAGCGCATTTTTTGAGCATAAGGAGAAACGACAGAGTCACTCCCATAACGCCATAAGTCAGTCGCTCCCGCTACAGCAGAAGCCACTGTCAAATCTTTTATAGCATCTTCAACCGACACACGATATGCATCAGATTCAACAAGATCGTTCAGAGTGGGAACGCGCATCTTTCGCTTATCAAAACCGAATACAAAAACGCGCCGTCGTTTTGTAGGGGCTCCAAAGTCCGAAGCGTCTAGAATTATAGGACCGATAATTTCCCAACTGCTACCGAGCGAGTTGATAGCAGCATCTAATACTGGTCTGTTATTTGGAAAGACCAGACCTGGTACATTCTCCATCAAAAAAAAAGCTGGCTTCACGGTAGACACGATGCGGAAAAATTCACCGAGGAGTGAGCGACGAGGATCGTCCGCAAGGCCTTTGCCCATACCGCTAAAAGCTTGGCAAGGGGGCCCACCAACGACACCACTCACACCATTGGGGAGCAGGGCTTTCAGCCGGGCGCTGTTTAAAGAAGCTACATCAGCAGCCAAAAAAGGGGTGGCCGGAAAATTAGCACCGAAAGAACTGGACAAGATGGGATCAATGTCAACTGCAAGCTCGGTGACAAAACCGGCCATTTTCGAGCCCAAAGTAAGGCCACCGCAGCCGCTGAATAGGTCTAGAAGGGTCAGCATAGGGTCATCCGTTAAGAGGACCCCATTGTACCTCAGCGAAGCTGTTGTGTCGATCGGCGATGGGGAGCCTAGTACGACTAGCCCCCCCCCATCGCTCACACCACAACCCTCGAATACCATGGAAACATGCGATAGAAAGAAATGAAATTACCCATCTCGTTGCGAGCGGTAGGCTCATCCTGTCCAACATAATACTTAAGATCGTCAATAATTTGCTGCGCAGAAGCACCTGGTAGCAACGACTCAACATGCACCCTCTCTCGTAACGATAAAACAGGAACACTAATTGATTGTGGTTTTCCCGTGCAATCACTATAGAACGGCCAACTGCGAAGTCTTGTTTTCTCATAAAATGCTTCACGCTCGCTAGCGTTTAGCAACGTGCCGCAAAAAGTGAGCATCTGTTGACCATCACTGTATACAAATGAGGCAAGAGGCTCGAGAACCAAGCTAGAATCTCCGGCCAACCCATGCTTTGCGGCATTTATGATAGATTTAAGCAGCAACTCTGGAAAGTTCTTTGTATTTACATCGTTTGGTTGGATATCAGCGGGAGCGTAGTCTCCAAGTCGAACTTTCGCCTCCTCAGCTCTACGCTTTAATATCTCTGCCTTGGCATCTGCATGACCTAGCGATACTGGACTAGCATTAACTGTTATTTTGAATACATCGCCATGGCTAAGCCTTTCCACCAACTGCTGCACCTCAGCAAGCTGCTCGCTTATCTGAGTAGTTGCATAGTCAAACCAAACAATCAAATTTTCCACACCATCAAAATCGTAAGACTCAAGAAACTCAGAGCTACTTTCATTTCGTAAAGCAATACAAGATGCCGGCCTATTGAATTTCTGCCTTGAGAAAACGTTGTAGTCCATCTCAAGAGATACCATGTTTGAAATTCTAAGCGAAGAGTGAAGATGCTTGAAATCCTCTAAGAACGGCCCTCCAAACCCAATATATTGAAAATCTGAGATATTAAAAAATCTTCCGATCCTAGATAAAAGATCTACAAAAAGATTTCTTTCTATAGCTTTATTTTGGCGAAGATGATAGGGAATATTGCCGCCAGCACTCATTACTTAATCCCCTTCAGTATCTCATCAAAGCAAAAACCTCCGATATCGCCGGGTGCACAATCAGGATCGTCAAAATAGTGATCGCCGAGCGCCCTTATATCAGACAAGGGGCGAGAGAACCTTAGAAATCGATATTCTAAATTCTTTTCAGGCACAGGAAGGACTGGCTTAAACTTACTACCTTTAATAGCACTCTTACGATCTTGCGACCACTTGTCCTTTGGAACCATATCCGCAATGCTTCTCGTAGTAGAGGCAACAGCTGGAACTGCGAGTTCCGGCCTATCAGGCGATGGAACTTTCCATTTATTTGTATAGGTAGTAAAAAGCTTCATCCCTTCACGCATAAACTCTTTAACCGATAAATAAATATCGGAGTTTCCGTCAATACCCCTTTTTGTGGTTGTTATAGGAAGCATCGCTGCGTCATTTGCCTTGAAGTTTACAACTCCTGCAATTGAAACAAATTGGGTGTGATACTGAGGCACACCTGCCTCACCCCAGCCAGTCACCTTTGTTTTGTCGGCATATAGCACTACTCGATCATTGCAGATGATAGTCCAGCCTGCTTGCTCAGTCGATGGCCGACCTGCCAATGACTCCTCTTGCTCTTCGTCAGTAGGCAAGTTTCGATAGAAGCCGACGACAAGTTCAATACTAACTCCGTTCAGCTCACCGGTATATATGTAAGGTGCGATACCTTCACCGGAGTCAAATGATGCCTGACTTAGGATAAATGAGGAGCCAATCGGGGCGACTTTCTTGTTATTAACGTAGACATCGAATCCTTTAAGGATGATATTGCCATAGTATGCAGATATCGATCTTATTAAATCATTTTCGAATGCTGTTTCATCAGAAAAAAGCCTTGAGACTCCAGCATAAAGCTCGGTAACAGAAACGGTTACCCCCGTTTTTGCTTCCCCTCTTTCTACTTCGGTAATTGGCAGAACCCAAGTTGAGTCATCCTCGATCCAGCTAGAAGAGATATTGACATGATATGAACATTCATCTGTAACCGAAGACACGACAGCTTCACGACCCATTTTGAAAATAGCTCGTTTCATACCAATGCCGTAAACTCCTACGGTAGGCAAGTCTTTATCTGTTTCTCTATCGGGGCGGCCCAAGCGAAATGCACGCTCGAGCGCTACCCCCCTTGGGATCCCGCCACAATTGTCCGCAATTTTAAAGCCATCTTTATTGAACGTGATTCTTGCTTCATAACCTGCGTATGGCAAAGGATCGCCAAGAGACTCACTTTTTTCGCGCATGACCCCGTCAATGCAATTGTCTAGGAGGTCGAGTAATGAATCCTTCAACTCGATGTCTCTAGTAAGCATTTCAACAAAGAAGCGTTTAGCTGGATATGCTTTAACTTCGTCTACCATAAAATCCTTTTCCTGAGTTGAGAAATTTCACATAAGAATGGCACACCGCCACTACTTTGCGCATCATTTTTTATGTCCCGACCATCTCCTCTCCCTCTGAAACCGCTCTCATCGCACCTAAAACGATGCCAAAAATGCTTCTGCAACCCTGATCAAATGATGATTTTTTGGATCGGTGACTTTACATTCCAATGGGTATAGAACGCGTTATCCATCGGTTCGATTCAACTGTTGGGACATTAATCATAGCTGTTAAGCTTCCTGAAGACGTAAAACAGGTTCGGCTCGCTCACCAGATACAACGTCCCGTCATCGTCCATCGCAATCCCCTCGGCTTGCGGCACGGTTTTCTGCAAGCCCTGGCGTCCGCCGCTGATCGACATGGTGCTCAACGGGCGGCCGTCGACATCCAGTTCGATAATCAAGCGCGACTCGTCCGACAGCGCCAGCAAGTGCCCGCTGCGTTCGTCGTACTGCAGACTCGACAGGTCACGCACGAACATCCCGGCATCGCGCTTGGGGTTGTTGATCACGTGTACGGCGTAGGTCTTGTCCGGTTTGAAATGCGGAAAACCGTGGACCTCATAGATCAGCATGGGGTCGCGTTCTTTCGCCACGAACAGGCGTTTGCCCACCGAGTCGTAAGCCAGCCCCTCGAAACCCTTGTTGCTGGCCATGTGCACGCCCAAGGTCATCTGCTCGGCATCTTCGGCGTCAAGGAACGTGGTGTCGGCGTCGAGGTGGATCTTGATCAGGCGCTGCTGGCGCTCGTCGGTGATGACGTAGGTGTCGGCACTGATGTATTCGACCGCTTCAGGATCGCCGAACCCGACCAAAGCAATGCGCCGCAGGATCTTGCCTTCCAGCGACAGTTCGATCAGTTCGGAATTCTTGTTGGTCACGGTGAACAGGCTTTTGCGCACCGGATCGTAGGTCAGCGCCGAAACGTCATCGTCGAGCCCGTCGATTGGCCGCGCTTCGATCGTCACCCGATATTGATCCAGACCGATCGCCTCGCTGCTCAACGGCTGCCACAGGGTGTGCAGGTTGAACCAGGCGCGCTCGAACAGGCGCAGGTACTGGCCGATCGCGAGCAACGCGATCAGAGCAATCATCAACAGGACAAGAATCAACGGTTTGGGACGGGCAAGTCGACGCATTCAGGCAGGCTCGGGTTCAAGACAGGCCGATGAAATATCACGCCCGTCTGAATTGAAGCTTAATGGCCAGTTGCCTGCCAGGACAACCACACGATTCCGCGTTTGTCGTAGGGAAAATTACCTGTGCTTCTCGAAGCGATAAAACAGGTTCGGCTCGCTGACCATGTACAGCGTGCCGTCTTCGTCCATGGTCAGGCCTTCGGCGCGGGGAATGGTGTCTTTCAGACCGTTGAAATTGCCGAGCAAGGTCATGAAGCTGACTTGCTCGCCACGCTCGTCCAGTTCCAGCAACAGGTGCGAATCGGCCGACAACACCAGTAGATGGCCAGTGCGCGGATCGATCGCCAGCGCCGAGAGATTGCGAATGTCGAGCTCGTCACTGGCCAGCTTCTGCTTGTCGCCGATCAGGGTCTGACTGCCATCGCTCTTCCAGGTGAACAGCGCTGGCGGGCGTTCTTCACCCAGCACAAGCTGATGATTGCGCGGATCCCAGGTGATGGCTTCAAAGGCCTTGTTCTGGTCTTTCGACGGCCCGAGGTCGTATTTCGGGAAGTCGGCAATGTTCAGCTCGCGGGTACCGGCGTCGACCTTGACGATCGACAACGTGTGCTGGCGCTCATCGACAATTGCCATCAGGCCGTTTTCCATGACCGTCAGACCTTCGGGATTGCTCCAGCCCACCAGCGGCATCTTGCGCAGCACCTCGCCCTGCAGGGTCAGCTCAGCGAGGAACGGATTTTTGCCCATCACCGAAAACAGGGTTTTGGTCTGCGGGTTGTAAGCCAGGTCGGAAGCTTCGTCCTTCTCCATGCCCGGCAACGGTTTGGCGTCGATCACCACCTGATAGTCCGGCAGCCACACGCTCTCCTTCTGCTCGGCCTTGCTCTCGAAGCGCTCCAGCACCCACAGCACACCACGATCATCCCAGTGCATGGCAAACGCCAGCCCATAAGCCGCCACGATGGCCAGCAACAGCCAGACATACCAGCGCAGAGCGAAGCGGGAACGATGGGTGGTTTTTTGCTGAGTTTGAGATGACATCAAAGGACGCGTTCCGTAAATTCAGGCCAAGGGTAATAGCACAAAGAGGCCGGCTGAGACGCCGCAATCGCGGAAATTATCCAGAGACGATGTGAAAAAAACGGGAAATGGCGGGATTGGCGTGTGCGATATCAGCAGCAACGCAAAACGAATGTAGGAGTGAGCCTGCTCGCGATAGCGGTTTATCAGTCGAGATA
>NZ_QETJ01000108.1:0-16993 GCF_003105095.1 Pseudomonas sp. NDM
AGCCTTCGGCAGCTCCTACATTTGGAATCCGGTGCAAATGTAGGAGCTGCCGAAGGCTGCGATCTTTTGATCTTCAGTTTCCCAACGTCAATCCATTAGCCGGCAACGGCAACGCGGTCTTATAACGCACCTGCTTCAGCGCAAAGCTCGAACGAATATTCGCCACGCCGGGAACCTTGGTCAGAAAATCCATCATGAAGCGCTCCAGCGACTGGATGCTTGGCACCAGCACGCGGATCAGGTAGTCCGGGTCGCCCGCCATCAAATAACACTCCATCACCTCCGGCCGATCAGAGATCGCTTCCTCGAAATGCTGCAGCGCCTCCTCCACCTGTTTCTCCAGGCTGACGTGAATGAATACGTTCACGTGCAGCCCCAGCAGGTCGGCATCCAGCAGCGTGACCTGTTCACGAATCAGGCCCAGTTCCTCCATCGCCTTGACCCGGTTGAAGCATGGCGTCGGTGACAGATTCACCGAACGGGCGAGGTCGGCATTGGTGATGCGCGCGTTCTCCTGAAGGCTATTGAGAATGCCGATGTCGGTACGGTCCAGTTTGCGCATGAGACAAAACCACCTGTTTTTTATGTTTATGCAGAATTTCTATCTGCAAATGGTCGCCAGCGCAACGAAACACAGAGAAATATTCTTCTTGCCCGCGCCTATGATTGTTGTAGGACAAGATTTCCTCTACCCAGGAATGACTGCCAGCTCACTACAAGAAATTCACAAGATCGAGCGTAGAAGCCATGACCCAAGCGTATGAACCGCTGCGCCTGCACGTCCCTGAACCCTCGGGCCGTCCCGGCTGTAAAACCGACTTTTCCTACCTGCATCTGACCGATGCCGGTACGGTGCGCAAACCTCCTGTCGATGTAGAACCTGCTGACACCGCCGACCTGGCCCGTGGCCTGATTCGCGTGCTCGACGACCAGGGCAACGCCCTCGGCCCATGGGCTGAAAACGTTCCGGTCGAGATCCTGCGCAAAGGCATGCGCGCGATGCTCAAGACGCGCATCTACGACAACCGCATGGTCGTCGCCCAGCGGCAGAAAAAGATGTCGTTCTACATGCAGAGCCTTGGCGAGGAAGCCATCGGCAGCGCTCAGGCTCTGGCGCTGAACATCGACGACATGTGCTTCCCGACCTACCGCCAACAAAGCATCCTCATGGCCCGCGAGGTGCCGCTGGTCGACCTGATCTGCCAGTTGCTGTCCAACGAGCGCGATCCGCTCAAGGGCCGCCAGTTGCCGATCATGTACTCGGTCAAGGACGCGGGGTTCTTCACCATTTCCGGCAACCTCGCCACCCAGTTCATTCAGGGCGTCGGCTGGGGCATGGCCTCGGCGATCAAGGGCGATACCAAAATCGCCTCGGCGTGGATCGGTGACGGCGCCACCGCCGAATCGGACTTCCACACCGCCCTCACCTTCGCTCACGTCTATCGCGCGCCGGTGATCCTCAACGTCGTGAACAACCAGTGGGCGATCTCGACCTTCCAGGCTATCGCTGGCGGTGAAGCCACCACCTTCGCCGGGCGCGGCGTCGGTTGCGGCATCGCCTCGCTGCGGGTCGATGGCAATGATTTCTACGCGGTCTACGCCGCTTCCGCCTGGGCTGCCGAACGCGCCCGGCGCAACCTCGGCCCGACCATGATCGAATGGGTCACCTACCGCGCCGGCCCGCACTCGACCTCCGACGATCCCTCCAAATACCGCCCTGCCGATGACTGGAGCCACTTTCCGCTCGGCGATCCGATCGCGCGTCTGAAACAGCACCTGATCAAGGCCGGCCACTGGTCGGAGGAAGAACACGCCGCCGTCAGCGCCGAACTCGAAGCCGAAGTGATTGCCGCGCAGAAACAGGCCGAACAGTACGGCACCCTCGCCGGCGGCCAGATCCCGAGCGCCGCGACCATGTTCGAAGACGTCTACAAAGAGATGCCGGAGCACTTGAAGCGCCAGCGTCAGCAGTTGGGGATCTGACATGAACGATCACAACAACAATATTCAGTTGGAAACCGCCATGACCACGACCACCATGACCATGATCCAGGCCCTGCGCTCGGCCATGGATGTGATGCTTGAGCGCGATGACAACGTCGTCGTCTTCGGGCAGGACGTCGGTTACTTCGGCGGCGTGTTCCGCTGCACCGAAGGCCTGCAGACCAAGTACGGCACCTCGCGGGTGTTCGACGCGCCGATTTCGGAAAGCGGCATCGTCGGCGTGGCTGTCGGCATGGGCGCCTACGGACTGCGTCCGGTCGCCGAAATCCAGTTCGCCGACTACGTCTACCCTGCCTCCGACCAGATCATTTCCGAAGCGGCGCGTCTGCGTTATCGCTCGGCCGGCGAGTTCACCGCACCGATGACCCTGCGCATGCCCTGCGGCGGCGGCATCTATGGCGGCCAGACCCACAGCCAGAGCATCGAGGCGATGTTCACTCAGGTCTGCGGTTTGCGTACGGTGATGCCGTCCAACCCGTATGACGCCAAAGGCCTGCTGATTGCCTCCATCGAAAACGATGACCCGGTGATCTTCCTTGAGCCGAAACGCCTGTACAACGGCCCGTTCGACGGCCACCACGACCGCCCGGTAACCCCGTGGTCGAAACACCCGCAAGCCCAGGTGCCGGACGGCTACTACACCGTGCCGCTGGACGTTGCCGCGATCACCCGCCCGGGCAAGGATGTGACGGTGCTGACCTATGGCACCACCGTGTATGTCTCGCAAGTGGCTGCCGAAGAATCCGGCGTCGATGCCGAAGTCATCGACCTGCGCAGCCTGTGGCCGCTGGATCTGGAAACCATCGTCAAGTCGGTGAAGAAAACCGGTCGCTGCGTGGTGGTTCACGAAGCCACGCGCACCTGCGGTTTCGGCGCCGAGCTGGTGTCGCTGGTGCAAGAGCATTGCTTCCATCACCTGGAAGCGCCGATCGAGCGCGTCACCGGTTGGGACACCCCCTACCCGCACGCGCAGGAGTGGGCGTATTTCCCAGGGCCGTCCCGAGTGGGCGCGGCGTTGAAACGGGTCATGGAGGTCTGAATGGGCACGCACGTTATCAAGATGCCGGACATCGGCGAAGGCATCGCAGAAGTAGAACTGTCGCAGTGGCACGTCAAGGTTGGCGACCTGGTCGTAGAAGATCAGGTGCTGGCGGACGTGATGACCGACAAGGCGATGGTCGATATCCCGTCGCCAGTACATGGCAAAGTCATTGCCCTCGGCGGTCAGCCGGGTGAAGTGATGGCAGTCGGCAGTGTGCTGATCAGCATCGAGGTTGAGGGGGCTGGCAATCTTAAAGAGTCCGCCGCACCTGTTGTCGATAAAGAGCCTGTCACGCCGAAAGTTGAAGCCGTTGTTGTTGAGAGCAAACCTGCTGCAGCCGCGCCGCGCCCTGCGCCTGTTTGCCAAGGCCCGATGGTTGCTCGCGAAGCAGACGAACGCCCCCTCGCATCGCCCGCCGTGCGCAAACATGCGCTGGATCTGGGTATTCAATTGCGTCTGGTGCGCGGCTCCGGCCCGGCCGGTCGTGTGCTGCACGAAGACCTTGAGGCCTATCTGGCGCAAGGTCAGTCGAACGCTTCGGCACCCGTTGCCGCCGCGTACGCTCAACGTAATGACGAAGAACAGATTCAAGTCATAGGCATGCGCCGCAAGATTGCTCAGCGCATGCAGGACGCCACGCAACGTGCCGCGCACTTCAGCTACGTCGAGGAAATCGACGTCACCGCAATCGAAGAACTGCGCGCTCATCTGAATGAGAAGCACGGCACCAGCCGTGGCAAGTTGACCTTGCTGCCGTTCCTCGTCCGCGCTCTGGTTGTGGCCCTGCGCGACTTCCCGCAGATGAACGCCCGTTATGACGACGAAGCCCAGGTCATCACTCGCCTCGGCGCGGTGCATGTTGGTGTCGCCACACAAAGCGATGTTGGCTTGATGGTGCCGGTCGTGCGTCACGCCGAAGCCCGCAGCCTGTGGGACAGTGCCACGGAGATTTCACGTTTGGCCAACGCCGCGCGCAATGGCAAGGCCAGCCGCGATGAGCTGTCCGGTTCGACTATCACCCTGACCAGCCTCGGCGCATTGGGCGGTATTGTCAGCACGCCGGTGCTGAACCTGCCGGAAGTGGCCATCGTCGGTGTGAACAAAATCGTCGAGCGGCCCATGGTGGTCAAAGGCCAAGTGGTGATCCGCAAGATGATGAACCTCTCCAGCTCGTTCGATCACCGCGTGGTCGATGGCATGGACGCGGCACTCTTCATCCAGGCCATTCGTGGCTTGCTCGAACAACCTGCCACTTTGTTTGTGGAGTAAGGCGCGCATGCAATCTCTGAACACTACGCTGCTGATCATCGGCGGCGGCCCCGGCGGTTACGTTACGGCGATCCGCGCCGGGCAACTGGGCATTCCGACCATTCTGGTCGAAGGCCAGTCGTTGGGCGGTACCTGCCTGAACGTCGGCTGCATTCCGTCGAAGGCGCTGATTCATGTGGCTGAGCAGTTTCACCAGACGCAGCATCACAGCCAGCATTCGGCGTTGGGCATCAATGTTTCCGCGCCGACCCTCGACATCAGCAAAAGCGTCGAGTGGAAGGACGGTATCGTTGATCGCCTGACCACCGGCGTCGCTGCGTTGCTGAAGAAGAACAAGGTCCAGGTCATCAACGGCTGGGCGAAAATCATCGACGGCAAAACCGTGGAAGTCGGCGATACGCGCATCCAGTGTCAGCATCTGGTGCTGGCCACCGGTTCGACCAGCGTCAACCTGCCGATCCTGCCGATTGGCGGGCCGATCATCTCCTCCACCGAAGCGCTGGCGCCGACGTCTGTACCGAAGCGCCTGATCGTGGTCGGCGGCGGTTACATCGGTCTGGAGTTGGGCATCGCTTATCGCAAGCTCGGCGCCGAGGTCAGTGTGGTCGAGGCGCAGGACCGTATCTTGCCCGCTTACGATGCTGAACTGACGCAACCGGTGCATGACGCATTGAAGCAACTGGGCGTGAAGCTGTATCTGAAACACAGCGTGCTGGGTTTCGACGGCACGTTGCAGGTGCGCGATCCGCAAGGCGAAACCCTGAATCTGGAAACCGATCAGGTGCTGGTCGCGGTCGGTCGCAGGCCCAACACCCAGGGCTTCAATCTCGAAGCGCTGAATCTGGACATGAACGGTTCGGCCATCAGGATCGACAGCCGCTGCCAGACCAGCATGCGCAACGTCTACGCCATTGGCGACGTGAGCGGCGAACCGATGCTCGCTCACCGCGCCATGGCCCAGGGCGAGATGGTTGCCGAGCTGATCAGCGGCAAAAGCCGTGAATTCAATCCGACCGCGATCGCCGCCGTGTGCTTTACCGACCCGGAACTGGTGGTAGTCGGCAAGACCCCCGACGAAGCCGCCGTAGCCGGGCTGGACTGCATTGTTTCCAGCTTTCCGTTCGCTGCCAATGGTCGGGCGATGACCCTGGAATCGAAAAGCGGCTTCGTGCGTGTGGTCGCGCGTCGCGACAACCATGTGATTGTCGGCTGGCAAGCGGTGGGCGTTGGCGTGTCGGAATTGTCGACGGCATTTGCGCAAAGCCTGGAAATGGGCGCGCGTCTGGAAGACATCGGCGGCACCATTCATGCCCATCCGACCCTGGGTGAGGCAGTGCAGGAAGCGGCGTTGCGTGCCCTTGGGCATGCGCTGCACCTGTAAGCGTTGGTGGAATTGATGGCCCCATCGCGAGCAGGCTCACTCCTACATTCTGGAATGCATTCCCCTGTAGGAGCGAGCCTGCTCGCGAATTCCTGAGGCTGACGCGGTCTATCTGTCGCTCATCCGATAGTCCGGGCTGCGAAACCGCTCAAGAATGAAGTATTGTTGTGCCCATCCAAAAAAACGTCAGAAGCCTTGAACCGTTTCGGCGGTTGTTCAGTGATAGAGGGTGTCATGGGTAACGAAAGCATCAATTGGGACAAGCTGGGTTTTGACTACATCAAGACCGACAAGCGCTATCTGTCGTACTTTCGCGATGGCGAGTGGGACAAAGGCACCCTGACCGAAGATAACGTGCTGCACATCAGCGAAGGCTCCACCGCCCTTCACTATGGTCAGCAGTGCTTCGAAGGCATGAAGGCCTATCGCTGCAAGGACGGTTCGATCAACCTGTTCCGTCCGGACCAGAACGCCCTGCGCATGCAACGCAGCTGCGCGCGCCTGCTGATGCCGACGGTCGACACCGAGCAGTTCATCGAAGCCTGCAAAGCCGTGGTTCGCGCCAACGAGCGTTTCATCCCGCCGTACGGCACCGGCGGCGCGCTGTACCTGCGTCCGTTCGTGATCGGCGTGGGTGACAACATCGGCGTGCGCACCGCGCCCGAGTTCATCTTCTCGATCTTCTGCATTCCGGTCGGCGCCTACTTCAAGGGCGGCCTGACTCCGCACAACTTCCAGATCTCCAGCTACGACCGCGCGGCCCCACAAGGCACCGGCGCTGCCAAGGTCGGTGGCAACTATGCCGCCAGCCTGATGCCAGGCTCGAAAGCCAAGAAAGCCAACTTCGCTGACGCGATCTACCTCGATCCGATGACCCACACCAAGATTGAGGAAGTCGGTTCGGCCAACTTCTTCGGGATCACCCACGACAACAAGTTCATCACCCCGAACTCGCCGTCGGTGCTGCCAGGCATCACCCGCCTGTCGCTGATCGAACTGGCGAAATCGCGCCTGGGCCTGGAAGTGGTTGAAGGCGACGTGCTGATCGACAAGCTGTCGGACTTCAAGGAAGCCGGTGCCTGCGGTACCGCTGCCGTGATCACGCCGATTGGCGGCATCAGCTACAACGATCACCTGCATGTGTTCCACAGCGAAACCGAGGTGGGCCCGGTGACCCAGAAGCTCTACAAAGAGCTGACTGGCGTGCAGACCGGCGACATCGAAGCGCCTGCGGGCTGGATCGTCAAGGTTTGATCTGACGACTGCGGATGCTCAAAAGCCCTCCACCGAGTGATTGGTGGGGGGCTTTTTTGATTGTGGTTGTTGGTTTTGTTTGTGTAAGGCTGGAGATCTTTTGTGCTTTTCAAAACCCGAGTTCGACGCGAACTTTCAAGTCGGTGTAGGACGGGAGAACACCTCGGTCGGCCCCCTCTCCCTCTGGGAGAGGGCTGGGGTGAGGGCTTGCTTTTGATTTTTGGCGGCAATGCGTTTGCCCGAGCGACTCGAAATCCCGCTCGCCTGCCCATTCTGCTGCTTGCCCATCCGTGCCTGGGTGATTAGTCCCGGGATCAATTCACCCTCCGGCAGATTCTTCCAGAACCGCACTGGCAGATGCCCTTGCATGACCTTCGGATTCAACCGTGCCGGATTGAAGATGTGGCTGTAGTAGGTCAACCACAAATCGCCATGGGGGTCGTCGACGTTCTGCGCCAGTTGCTGCCATTCGATCGGGCACGGCCGCTCGTGAATCAATTGCTCACCGTCGTAATACACACCGTCGCGCGGCGTGGCGATCAACCAGCGATGCTGGCCCATTCGCCCGATGAAGTGCTCGCTGGCGCTGTGCAAAATGTCATGCGCCGGTTCGTGCCACGCCACATATTGCGGCCCAGGCAGATCCTTTGGGCGTTCGATGAAACGCACAAAGGCATGCAGATGATGGGCCTCGCGGCTGACCTGCTTGATGCGTCGCTGCAACTCACTGCCAAGCTTGTCGCCGGCCATCATCGCCGTGCGGTCGCCATGGCTGACGCGCCATAGCACTTCATACAACAGGCTCCAGCGTTGCTCGCCGCGATAGCGCGCCGCCTGTTCGAGGGTGTCGAGCAGCGCGCGCGGAATACGCGCCTGAAACGGCCCCTGGCCTTCGGGCACCTGTTCATCACTGGCAAACAGATCGCCCACCCCTTCCGCCGCCCAGCTCACCAGACTCGGATCGACTTCATGACTGAGCAACCAGCGCGCCTGCTGGCGCCAGGTGTCGAACAGATCGTCACAATCCAGACTGATCATCCCCACAACCCCATCTGCTGCGGCATCGGCCGGTCGCGCAATTGCTGATAGAGCATGTGGCTGGTGACTTCCGCCTGCTGCGGGTGATAGTCACTGGTGATGATGAACGGCTTGGCCTTGGCCAGCACACAACGCATTCGCGCCACGTCTTCGTAACGGATCCGTCGCTGACGACGCAGCTCGACCAGGCGTTCGGTGGTGCGCAAGCCGATGCCGGGAATACGCGCGATCAGCGACGCATCGGCATGGTTCAGGTCCAGCGGGAACACCTCACGATTCTCCAAGGCCCAGGCCAGCTTGGGATCGATGTCGAGCGCCAGATTTCCCGGGCCTTTGAGCAGTTCGTCCGCGCGATAGCCGTAGCTGCGCAGGAGGAAATCGGCCTGATACAAGCGATGCTCGCGCATCAGCGGCGGCGCGGCGAGCGGTACGCTTTTCGGGCTGTCGGGGATCGGGCTGAACGCCGAATAATAGACCCGGCGCAGGCTGAAGTTGCCATACAGCGATTGGGCGCTGTGGAGGATGGTGCTGTCATCGGTGTCATCGGCACCGACGATCAGTTGGGTACTTTGCCCGGCCGGTGCGAACCTGGCCGAGCGCGGCTCGTTCAATACGGTCTGCACGCCAGTGTAGATGGTGTTCATCGCTTGTTTGATCGAAGTGATGTCTTTCTCCGGCGCCAGAGTTTGCAGGCTGGCATCGGTGGGCAATTCAATGTTGACGCTGAGGCGATCAGCGTACCGCCCCGCTTCCTCGATCAAGGCAGGATCGGCTTCCGGAATGGTCTTGAGATGGATATAGCCGCGAAACTCGTGCTCTTCACGGAGCAACTTCGCCACCCGCACAAGTTGTTCCATGGTGTAGTCGGCCGAGCGGATGATCCCGGAGCTGAGAAACAGGCCGCTGACGCAGTTGCGCCGGTAGAAATCCATGGTCAGCGTGACGACTTCTTCAGGGGTGAAGCGCGCGCGCGGCACATCGCTGGAACGGCGATTGACGCAATACTGGCAATCGTAAAGGCAGAAGTTGGTCAGCAAAATCTTCAACAACGACACACAGCGCCCGTCCGGCGTATAGCTGTGGCAAATGCCCATGCCGTCCGTCGAACCGAGCCCGCTCTTGCCCTCGGAGCTGCGCTTGGGCGCACCGCTGCTGGCGCAGGAGGCGTCGTACTTGGCGGCGTCGGCGAGGATGCTGAGCTTGTCGATGATTTGCATGGCACGGACTCTTTACTGTGTGCATATACAGTATAGGCTCGACCGCCGTGAAACAAGCCGATGGATGACCCCTCGTCGGCTGCCAGTGAATCCTGTGGGATGGTGGCGACAGTCAGGAAGTATGAAACCCCTCAGAACGCAAAGGCTGCGATCTTTTGATCTGCCCGTCCAACGGCAACTCAAAGCCGAAACGCGCACTGATCTGTCTGCGCCCCAGCGTCGTCAGCGTCAACGCCCGACTGTCCAGATCCTGCGTCACCCATTTGCGCTTCAGCGCCGTTTGCAACAAGGCCGCGCCCAGCGAGCCACCGAGATGCGGCCGGCGCATGCTCCAGTCGAGGCACGGGCAGGCAAACTTGCGGCGCAGAGTCGTCAGGTCCTGCACATGGATACCCAGCCCGAGAAACAACGCCTCGCCACTGTCGCTCAGGCGATACGCCTGCTCGTCGGTTTGCACCAGCCAACCGCCTGCAATCAAGCGGTCATGCAACAAAACCGCCAGCGTTCCGGCCATGTGGTCATAGCACGTGCGGGCGAATTGCAGGCGATCCGGGGTGTGCGCCTTGAACGTCGGCGCGGCATTCTGGCCAATCACCATCAACGCTTCCAGCGCTCGCGCCACCCGCTGATCGGCAAGGCTGTAATAGCGATGACGGCCCTGCACATGCAGGCGCACCAGTGCCAGATCCTTGAGTTTCGCCAGGTGCGCACTGGCGGTCGAGGCGCTGACTTCGGCGATTGTCGCCAATTCGGTGCTGGTGCGGGCGTGGCCGTCCATCAGCGAACAGAGGATTTTCGTTCGCGCCGGCTCGGCGATGGCGGCGGCCACTTGGGAAACGCCGATGTCCTGATGTTCTGCGTGCATAGTTCGCTCCCGGACGAATCATCGCCTGCAAGGACTGCAGATAGTAGCAACACTTTCTCTGCTGACAAGGCTGCCAACCATGGACCCGCTCCGCGCTGCGACTCACGCCGATCCCTATCCTTACTATTCAGAGCTGCGAGCTGGCGGCGGACTGGCCTTTCACGAGGATTTGCAACTGTGGGTTGCCAGCAGCGCGCGGGCGGTGTGTGCGGTGCTGGCGCACGCCGATTGCCGGGTGCGCCCGGTGCAGGAACCGGTGCCTCAAGCCATTGCACAAGGTCCGGCCGGCGAGGTGTTCGGCCGACTGATGCGCATGAATGACGGCGAGCGCCAGCGCTGCCCACGCTCGGCCATCGAACCGGCGCTGGGGCTGATCGATCAGAGCGAGGCAGGTGAGCTGGTTGCTGCCCGACTGTTCACAGCGGATGCCGACGGTTTGTACAACGCAATGTTCCGCGGCCCGGTCGCCGTGGTCGCAACGTCGCTCGGCTTCACGCCGGCGCAGAGCCGGACGATCAGCGAACTGACCGCCGATTTCGTCGCGTGCCTGTCACCGTTGAGCAATGACCTGCAACTCGCCGCCGCGCATGCTGCAGCAACGCAGTTACGCGGTTATTTCATCGAATTGCTGGCCGATCCCGACATGAACAGCGCGCTACTGCAGGGGATCACACAACGTTTCGAAGGCGATCAAGATACATTGATCGCCAACCTCATCGGCCTGTGCTCGCAGACATTCGAAGCCTGCGCCGGCCTGATCGGCAATGCGTTGGTAACGTTGCAGCGCCAGCCTGAATTACATGCAACACCGATAGAGAATCTATTGGCGGAAGTTCAGCGCTTCGACCCGCCCGTACAGAACACCCGACGCTTTGTTGCTGCCCCATGCGAAATCGATGGCGTGCGGCTTGAAGCGGGTGATGCAGTTCTCCTGCTGTTGGCCGCAGCCAATCGCGATCCGGCGCTGAATGAACGCCCGGAGGAGTTCGTGCCGCAGCGCGCCAACCGTCGAAGTTTCAGTTTTGGCAGTGGTCGGCATCAGTGTCCGGGGCAAGCGTTGGCGATGAGTATTGCCGGGGCGACTTTGAATCAAATCCTTGCCAGCGGCCTTGGTCTGAATAGCCTGAGCTGGGATTACAGGCCATCGCTCAATGGCCGGGTTCCACTGTTCAACATTAGCGGCGGCTGATGATCAGTCTTCGCGAGCAGGCTCGCTCCCACATTGGCCCAGTGATGAACTCAACATTGTGGGAGCGAGCCTGCTCGCGAAGAGGCCAAAACATCCACCGCAACTCAACAATCAAACCGCCCACTGCAAGATCAACCAACTGTTCGCCCCACTGATCAACACAAACAGCCCCCACGCCAGCACACGGGTCGGCCAGCGATTGACGAACGGCCCCATCAATTGCCGGTCATTGGTCATGCGGATCAATGGGTACAAGGCAAACGGCAGTTGCAGGCTGAGCACCACCTGGCTCAACACCAGCAACTTGCCGATCGCGTTATCGCCCATCAGCCACACGCCGATGAATGCCGGAATCAGTGCCAGGCCACGGGTGATCAGGCGCCGCTGCCAGCACGGGATGCGCAGGTTCAAATAACCCTCCATGATCACCTGCCCGGCGATGGTCCCGGTGAAGGTCGAACTCTGTCCGGACGCGAGCAGCGCCACGCCGAACAACACACTTGCCAGCGCACCGCCGACCAGCGGATCGAGCAAGTGATAGGCGTCCTGAATGTCGACCACATCGGTGTGCCCGGACTGGTGAAACGCCGCCGCTGCGAGAATCAGGATTGCCGCATTGACCAGCAGCGCCAGGGCCAGCGAACCGATGGTGTCGATGCGCGCCAGTTTCACCGCATCCTGCTTGCTCGCCAGATCCTTGCCGATCATTCGCGTCTGCACGATCGAGGTGTGCAGGTAAAGGTTATGCGGCATGACGGTGGCGCCGAGGATGCCAATGGCCAGATACAGCGGTGCGGCATCGCCGATGGCCGACAGCGAAGGTGTGAAGCCCTGCGCCACGTCCGGCCAGTAAGGTTTGATCAGCAACAGCTCAACGAAAAAACACACGCCGATGGTCGCGACCAGCACCAGCATGATCGCTTCGAGCCGGCGGAAACCACGGTTCTGCAGGGCCAGCACCAGCAGTGTGTCGAATGCGGTCAGGGCGATGCCGAAAGTCAGCGAACAGCCGAGCAGCAAGTGAAACGCGAGTGCGCAGCCAAGCACTTCGGCGAGGTCGGTGGCGATGATCGAGATTTCCGCCAGCCCCCATTGCAGGCGTGCGGTCGGCGTGCTGTAGCGCTCGCGGGACAGTTGCGCCAGATCGCGGCCGGTGGCGATGCCCAGCCGCGAGCACAGGCACTGCACCACCATGCCAGCCAGACTCGCCAACAGCACCACGAACAAAAGACTGTAACCAAAACGCGAACCGGCCTCGATCGCGGTGGCCCAGTTGCCCGGATCCATGTAGCCGATCGACACCAGCAAACCGGGGCCGGCAAAACGCAGCACGCGCTTGAAGAATGAAGCAGTCGGATCGACCGCGACACTGCCGGCCACTTCCGGCGGGCAAAACGGCGCAGTGGCGATTTTGGGCAAGCTGAATTTCACGCACACATCCAGAAACAAACACGGGAGCCCGGCAGCTTAGTCGTTTCGAACAAAGCGTTGAAGAGCAAAAGATCGCAGCTGGCGGCGCCCGTATGTGGAATGCGATCTTCTGATCTTATTGACTCACGCCCAACAACTGCTCGCGCAACTCAGGACTGCGCGTACGCGGATCCAGCCAGATATCAAAAAACGCCTTGGCAAATTGCGGATCTTCGATTTCATGCTGAAGCTTCTGACCGATAAAAAATCGCGCACCCTGCCCCGGCAGATACACGCCGGTAATACGCGTGCCGGCCTGCACATCGACGAACGATTGCTGCATCTGCACCTGCCAGTCGGCCAGTTGCGCCGGACTGACGCGGGGGCCGCCAAGGCGTTTGATTTCGTCGACGCTGGTGCTGACCAGATCATCGCGCGAGATCGCCCGGCGGTAGATCAGCTCCAGGGCAAAGGGCTGGCCGGCCGCCAGCGGTCGCGCGGCACTCCACAGGCGTGCACTGTAGACATCGAAACCGAACACACTGAAATCGCCGCTGCCGATGATCTGCGCACCGGGCACGGCGTCTTGCCAACTGGCCCATGTCGGTGTCAGC
This sequence comes from Pseudomonas sp. NDM, assembly GCF_003105095.1. NCBI lineage: Bacteria > Pseudomonadati > Pseudomonadota > Gammaproteobacteria > Pseudomonadales > Pseudomonadaceae > Pseudomonas > Pseudomonas sp. NDM. The sequence goes on from NZ_QETJ01000108.1 coordinate 13,284, forward strand.
AGTAGCGCCCACAAGCCAATGCCACAGCAGCCACGGACGAGCTTCGGTGTCCTGTTCATCGCCGTTTTGTCTCCGCGCGTCGTGATGCTCAAAGCATAGCCGGATTCACGCCTGAAATTTTGTATACAAACTTTGCACACATAGGCAGCAATCTTCTCAGCGCAGTGCTAACGTGACTCACCCTGACCCGTCGGAGACACCCGCGTGCTGATTCTCAAACTGCTGCTGATTCCCGGTTTCCTCCTGCTGATTTCTCTGGCGGGCAAGCGCTGGGGCCCGAGCGTGGCGGGGTGGCTGTCGGGGTTGCCGGTGGTGGTCGGGCCGATTCTGTTTTTCCTCGCCATCGAACAAGGCCCGCAGTTCGCTGCGCAATCCGCGGTGGCGGCGCTGTCGGCAATGTTCGCGATGATTGCCTTCTGCATCACCTATGCGCAGGTCGCGCAACGCGCCAATTGGCCGTGGGCACTTACGATTTCACTGGCGGTTTGGGGCGTGCTGGCGGCGGTGTTATCGGTGATTCCGGGGTCCTTGGCGTTCTCGGTAATTGCTGCGGCGGTAGCACTGCTGGCATCGCCTTACCTGTTTCCTGAAGTGCAACCCGTATTGAACGGGCCGACGCCGAAGTCGGACAAACTGATCTGGCGGATGATTGCCGGCGCGGCGCTGACGCTGGTAGTGACGATGCTCGCCAGCACCGTTGGCGAACGCTGGAGCGGCCTGCTCGCGGTATTCCCGGTGCTCGGCAGCGTCATGGCGGTGTTCTCGCAACAGACCCGCGGCCCAGCGTTTACCGCCGCGTTACTGCGCGCAACGGCGACCGGCATGTATTCGTTTTCGGCATTCTGCCTGGTGTCGGCATTGACGTTGCCGAGCATGGGCCTCAGCGGTTTTGCCGTAGGCGTGGCGGTTTCGGTCGCGATGCTGGGGGTGACCCGGCGTCTGCTGGCGCGGCCAGTGGCCAGGGCGCAAGCGCAATAACCGTCCGGACGAATCGCGCTGGAATCCCCGGCACGCTCCGTGGGATGATCGCCCGCCTCGCGCGACCAATTCCCGGAGATTCAGATGTCATTGTTGAGCAAAAAAGCCGTCATCCTGATGTTGGCGGCCGTCGCCGGTTTCACCGCGATCAATGCGCACGCCGCCAAGGAAAAAGTCAAAACCGAGAAGGTCTCGATGCTCGACGGCAAGTTTGCCTTTGTCCTGCCCAAAGGCTTTGTCGCCGACCCGCTGCCCGCCAGCCCGAGCGGGGCCAAGGGCACGATGTACACCAATCAGGCGACCAAAACCGTGGTCATCGCCGCGGAAAACCAGATCCCCGCAGGGCAGAACGTCAAGAATAACGACAGTGAATTCCTCGACGGCAGCGTGTCGAGCTTCATCGACGATCAGCGCAAGGCGCTGCCGGACTTCAACAAGCTCAGCGAAAAAAGCCTGACCCAGAAAGGCACCGGCCTCGGCCTGCGCCAGGTTGACAGCACCGCCACCCAGGGCGGTGGCCAGACGCTGAACACCACGCTACTGGCCGGCTCAGGGACGAAGATGGCGCTGGTGCAGGTGATTTCCCGCGCCAGCGACAAGAAGACTCACGATGCCTTGGTCAAAGCCATCGTCAAGGATTGAGCCGCTGCAACCAGCCATTCAGATCGCGCAATTCGGCCGCACTGATGCTGTGGCCGACGCCCGGATAAGCGTGAAACTCGGGCTGGTAATCGAGTTTCTGCAGTAGCGCGTTGGCCTCGGTGCCATGGCGGTAAGGCACCGGATCATCGGCGGTGCCGTGGCCGATAAAGATGCTCAGCGGCAGCGGCGCCTGTCCGGGTTTGAGTTCGGCCTTGAGCACCGGCAGCAAGCGCCCGCTCAACGCGGCAAAGCCGCCCACGGCCGCTGGCGCGCGCAGGCCCACTTCGTAGCTCATCATCGCGCCCTGGCTGAAGCCGATCAGGTACACCTTGTCCGGCGCGGCGTGATATTTCTTCGCCGCCTGAGCGATAAAGTCGCGCAGCTGCTGGCCGCTGACTTTCAGATCATCGGTCTCGCCGTTGTAGGCACCGTCGCCCTTCTTGCGAAACCACTGGTAACGCCCTTCACCCAGGCTCATCGGCGCGCGCACGGAAAGGTAGTTGTACTGCGCCGGCAGCTGAAATTTCATACCGATCAGATCGGCCTCGTTACTGCCATAACCGTGCAGGAAAATCACCAGCGGACGAGGTTCGGCATCGGCGTGGACCTGTTCGAGGTATTTGAGCGGCAGGTCGGATTGCACGGTGGTTTGGGCGTGGACGGCGGTGGAGGCGAGCAGCGTTAGCAGCGCGAATAGTTTCAGCATGGAGCGTTCCTTCACAGAGTGTCGGGTTCGCGTGGGAGCCTAACATCGTCGGCGGAGGATCCAAATCCTCGGGCGTTGTTGATGCCGCCATCGCGAGCAGGCTCACTCCTACATTTGGAATGCGTTCCCCCTGTAGGAGTGAGCCTGCTCGCGATGAGGCCATTGAAGCCGACGGAAATCCTCAGTCGTTGGTCAACTTGCCGGTACGAAACGGCACCCGCCCCGCTACTTTCGCCTGCCAGATCCCCGGTTCGGTATACCGCCCGCGATCAATCGCAAACAGCACCCCGCTGGTGCCGGCGCGCACGGTGGTCACGCGATCCTGCAATGGATCAACGACCTCGAACAGCGCATCGCCCTGCTCTACCCATTCACCGGCGTTGCGCAAGAAACTCACTACGCCGTGGTGCGGGGCGAACAGGTATTCGGTGCCTTCGAACGGCAGGCCTTCACAGCACTCGTTCGGGGCTGCTGGCCATTCGCCGCTGATGAAGCCCTGCTCGGCGAGAAAGCCGAGAATCGCTTCGCAGTTGGCCCGGGCCTGATCGACACGGGTGTCGCCCATGCTGCCCAGCTCCAGCGTGGTTGCCAGGTTCGCCGCCGGGATCGCCGCATGCGGGAATGCTTTAGCCAGACGCAACCAAGGCGTCGAGCAAGATTCATCGAACGAGCTGCCGCCGGAATCCTCGCACAGCAACGCCACACCCGCCTTCAGCCGCGCCGCCAGTGGTTGCCACTGCGGCCAGTGTTGCGGCAGCGCGTACAGGTGAATGGCAGCGTCGAAGTCGCAATGCAGATCGAGGGTGATGTCGGCGTCGCAGGCGTGGCGCAGCAATAAGCGATGCAAGGCTTCCAGTTGAGATTTGGCCGCCGGCAACTCGTCAAAGACCTGAGCCATGGCCTCGCGGATCAACGCGACGTTGGCCTCGGCATCCGCACCGAGCCGCTCCCCTGCCAGCGCTGCCACCGGGGCGCTGAGCTCGACGAACGCGCGGTTGAAATTCTTGCCGCTGCCCAGCTCGAAGCGGCCCATGTGATTGCCTTGCAGATGCTGATCAAGGCCGATCGGATTGGCCACCGGCACCAGTTCGATGACGCCCTGCAAGCGGCCCTGCTGTTCCAGCTCGCTCAGGCGCAGCTTGAGTTCCCACGCAGTGCGCATGCCCGGCAGCTCGTCGGCATGCAGGCTGGCCTGGATGTACACCTTACGGCTGCCGGCGCCATAGCGGAACACGCTGAGAGAGCGCTCGCTGCCCAAATGGCTCCAGGGCAGAACGTGGTCGATGCGTTGCATGGGAAATCTCCGATTTTTCTGTAGGAGCTGCCGAAGGCTGCGATCTTTTGATCTTGTTTTTTACAAGCAAAGTCAAAAGATCGCAGCCTT
>NZ_QETJ01000109.1:0-16701 GCF_003105095.1 Pseudomonas sp. NDM
AGAAGGTGGCTACCGCTAATCCAATGTGGGAGCGAGCCTGCTCGCGAAAAAGCCATGACAACCAGCGTAATTATTGAGGCAACTTCAGCTTGTCCAGCAGCCGATTGACCAACAGTTCATTCAGCATGATCACCTGTTGCAGCGCCAGCAGTGGTTTGCGTTCCGGGCCGCCGATTGAGTTGGCGATGTTACCGGCCATGGCATGGGCTTAGGAAAGCGACTCGCAAGCCTCGACCAGCAGGGTTTCGTCATCCAGCGTGGGGTCTACAACGTAGATCGGGCGATATTTTGGTGAACTTGGTGGAGCAGCCAGGTCCTCGGGTTTGAGGTAGTAGTCGAGGGCGCGGTCGGTGGCTTCCTGGACTTTTTGCGGATCGAGTGCGGGGTCGTGGGGGATTGGCGGGTTGGGGGTTACTTTGAACATGATGAAACTCCTATCGCAGACTGAAGGAGCCATCACCTTCGCTACCAAACGAGGGTGGCGGCCATACGCGGGTTGGTAGACCGGCTGCAATAGGAACCCGGCGCCCGCGAACGAGCCCCACGCATGACCACCATATAAACCGAGCCCCAAAAAAGGACGGTCTGAAGGCGTAGACATACAGCCATTACAGACGGGCTACCAAACCCGATCACTGCTTTTTTTCAGTGACCGAGAAACGATATAGCCAACCTCATAGCCGTGTAAGCCGGCGGATTCTGGCGTACGCGTAGGCAACGGCGCAAGGAGTTGTAGCCGGGATGGCGTAACGGATCGTGTAGTTTAAACGTTGGAATTTGAAGATGTTTAATAGCCGGGATTGCCTCTGACAGGCAGGTGGTTTGATGTCGTCTGGAAGGGAGCTTTCGCGAGCAGGCTCGCTCCCACATTTGGACCGGGTACATCAGTGAGGGATTGGTCGGCTTGGAGGTTGCCATCGCTGGCAAGCCAGCTCCCACAGGGATTGGGTCCAGCCGGTAGATAATGGCCGGTTGTCAGGGCGTCATCGCGAGCAGGCTCACTCCTACAGTTGGACTGGGTACAACCGCAAGAATCAGGTCGGCTTTAAGGCCGCCTTCGCGAGCAAGCTCGCTCCCACAGAAAAGCAAAGCAGCGCAGCTGCCCGCGGCGAAGCCGCACCACTCAACAATGAGCGCAAGCTCGAGTGCTTTTGATCCACGGGCGACGTCGGAAGGCTGAGTGGAGGGATTGATCCGGGGGTGGGAGCGCAGCGACCGTCTGGCGCAGCCAGACACAGCGGAAGGAGGTGCAGCGAAGCAAACCGGAGCCGCTGCGCCCGGATCGATCCCGGAGCGAAGGGACCCGAGCCTGCGAGGGCCGAACGCAGGAGCAAGCCTTTTTGGTTACTTTTTCGGCGTCTGGAAAAAGTGACCCGCCGTCAGGGCGGAACCCTAAGGAGCCGTTACGGCAGCAACGGATATGCCCCCAAAAGCAAGATCAACAGCTACCCCAACCCTCTCCCCCAAGGGGACGAGGGGGAAAGGGAGCAGATCTTCATGCAACGCAAAATCCCGGCCCGGCCCAAAATCAGTCACGGAGAAATTCAGCCACCTTCCGCGCAGCACCCGCCAAATGATCGGAATGCGTAAAGCCAGAAGCCTTGAGCGGCTTCAAATCATGATCCCCCGCCGCCAGCCACATCACCTCAATACTCGGTGACAAAGTGTAAGCCTCGACAGCTTCACGATTACCCAAAGCATCCCGCTCCCCCTGCACAATCAACGTCCGCGTGCGCAACGAAGCCAAATGCTCCACCCGCGGTTTCTCCGGCTTCCCAGCCGCATAAAACGGATAGCCCAGACACACCAACCCATCAGCCCCCAACTCATCCGCCACCAGACTCGCCATCCGCCCGCCCATCGACTTGCCGCCAATCGCCAACCGCCCAGCGACATGACGCCGCACCACCGCAAACACCTCCCGCCAACATTCCTGCAGCTTGCCAGCAGGATTCGGCGGCCGCTTTACCCCATCCACCCGCCGCTGCGCCATATAAGGAAACTCAAACCGCAACACATTCACCCCAAGCCCCGCCAGGCGCCCAGCCATGTCATTCATCCAGTCACTATCCATCGGCGCCCCCGCCCCGTGCGCCAGAATCAGCGTTGCCGAAGCCTCACCAACAGCGGCATCCCACAGCCACCCATGATCACGCACACACTGCGCCCATTGATCCCCGTCAATACTGGCCTTGTGCTGTTTGTCCATGCTTGCCTCGCTTTTAGTCTGCCTATAACTCCAGGCGAAGGATTCGCGCCGTTTGCGCGCGCTCACTTCGGCTGAACCGTGGATGGGGAACCATGAACACTTCTATCAGTACCGCCTACAACTACAAGGTGGTCCGCCAATTCGCCATTATGACGGTGGTGTGGGGCATCGTCGGCATGGGCCTCGGGGTTTTTCTCGCGGCGCAATTGGTCTGGCCGGAACTCAACTTCAATCTGCCCTGGACCAGTTTCGGCCGTCTGCGCCCGCTGCACACCAACGCGGTGATCTTCGCTTTCGGTGGCTGCGCGCTGTTCGCCAGCTCTTTCTACTCGGTGCAACGCACCTGCCAGACGCAATTGTTCGCGCCGAAAATCGCCGCGTTCTGCTTCTGGGGCTGGCAACTGGTGATCCTGCTGGCGGCGATCAGCCTGCCGCTGGGTTACACCAGTTCCAAGGAATACGCCGAGCTGGAATGGCCGATCGACATCCTCATCACCATCGTCTGGGTCGCCTACGCCATTGTGTTCTTCGGCACGATCATGCAGCGCAAGACCAAACACATCTATGTCGGCAATTGGTTCTTCGGCGCGTTCATCATTACCGTGGCGATTCTGCACATCGTCAACAATCTTGAGTTGCCGGTGAGTTTCACCAAGTCCTATTCGGTTTACGCCGGTGCCACCGACGCGATGGTGCAATGGTGGTACGGCCACAACGCTGTGGGCTTTTTCCTCACCGCCGGCTTCCTCGGCATGATGTATTACTTCGTGCCGAAACAGGCCGAGCGCCCGGTGTATTCGTATCGCCTGTCGATCGTGCACTTCTGGGCGCTGATCACCCTGTACATCTGGGCCGGCCCGCACCACTTGCACTACACCGCGTTGCCGGACTGGGCACAGTCGCTGGGCATGGTGATGTCACTGATTCTGCTGGCACCGAGCTGGGGCGGCATGATCAACGGCATGATGACCCTCTCGGGCGCCTGGCATAAGTTGCGCAGCGACCCGATCCTGCGCTTCCTCGTGGTGTCGCTCGCCTTCTACGGCATGTCGACCTTCGAAGGGCCGATGATGGCGATCAAGACCGTCAACGCCCTCTCCCACTACACCGACTGGACCATCGGCCACGTTCACGCCGGCGCGCTCGGCTGGGTGGCGATGATCTCCATCGGCGCGCTGTACCACATGATCCCGAAAATCTTCGGCAAGACGCAGATGCACAGCGTCGGTCTGATCAACGCGCATTTCTGGCTCGCGACCATCGGCACCGTGCTCTACATCGCCTCGATGTGGGTCAACGGCATCGCCCAGGGCCTGATGTGGCGCGCGGTCAACGAGGACGGCACGCTGACGTATTCCTTCGTCGAAACCCTGGTGGCCAGCCATCCGGGCTTTGTCGTGCGCCTGATCGGTGGGGCGATTTTCCTCAGCGGCATGTTGCTGATGGCTTACAACACCTGGCGCACCGTGCGGGCCTCGCAGCCTGCTGAAGTCGTCGCTGCCGCGCAGATGGCCTGAGGAGTCCGCCATGAAACACGAAACCATTGAAAAGAACGTCGGCCTGCTGATGCTGCTGATGGTGTTCGCCGTCAGCATCGGCGGCCTGACCCAGATCGTCCCGCTGTTCTTCCAGGACGTCACCAACAAACCGGTAGAGGGCATGAAGCCCTACACCGCGCTGCAACTGGAAGGCCGCGACATCTATATCCGCGAAGGCTGCGTCGGTTGCCACTCGCAGATGATCCGCCCGTTCCGCGCCGAAACCGAGCGTTACGGGCACTACTCGGTAGCGGGCGAAAGCGTCTGGGATCACCCGTTCCTGTGGGGATCGAAACGTACCGGGCCGGACCTCGCCCGGGTCGGCGCGCGCTACTCGGATGACTGGCACCGCGCGCACTTGTACAACCCGCGCAACGTCGTGCCGGAATCGAAGATGCCGGCTTATCCATGGCTGGTCACCCAGGCCGTCGACAGCAGTCACACCGAAACCAAGCTGAAAACCATGCGCACCCTCGGCGTGCCGTACACCGACGACGACATCAGCGGCGCGGTCGCGAGCCTCAAGGGCAAGACCGAAATGGACGCCCTCGTTTCCTATCTGCAAGTGCTCGGCACTGCAATCAAGAGCAAGAGGTGAGCGCGATGATCTTTGAGATGAGTGCAGGCCTGATCCGCGGCCTCGGCACGGTCGTGGTGTTCGTCGCCTTCGTTGGTTTGACGCTCTGGGTGTTCAACCGCAAGCGCACCGCGGAATTCGCCGAAGCACGTCTGCTGCCGTTCGCCGATGAACCGCAACCTGACACTACCCAAGCCCCTGAAACAAGGAGTACCCGGCCATGACCACCTTCTGGAGTACGTGGATCTGCGTACTGACCATTGGCAGCCTGATCGGCCTGACCTGGCTGTTGATCGGCACGCGCCGGGGCGAGACCAAGGGCAGCGTCGACCAGACCATGGGCCACAGCTTCGACGGCATCGAGGAATACGACAATCCGCTGCCGCAGTGGTGGTTCATGCTGTTCGCCGGCACATTGGTGTTCTCGGTGGGCTATCTGATTCTGTATCCGGGCCTGGGCAACTGGAAAGGCATCCTGCCCGGTTACGAGGATGGCTGGACCGGCGTGCACGAGTGGGAAAAGGAGATGAACAAGGCGGACGCCCGGTTCGGGCCGATCTTCGCCAAATTCGCTGCCATGCCCGTGGAAGAAGTGGCCAAAGATCCGCAGGCGCTGAAAATGGGCGGTCGCTTGTTCGCCTCCAACTGCTCGGTGTGCCACGGCTCCGACGCCAAGGGCGCATTCGGCTTCCCTAACCTCGCCGACAGCGACTGGCGCTGGGGCGGCGAGGCCGAGACGATCAAGACCACCATCCTGGGCGGACGGATGGCGGCGATGCCGGCCTGGGGCGAAGTACTCGGTGAAGCCGGGGTGAAAAACGTCGCAGCCTACGTGCGCCACGAGTTGGCCGGCCTGCCGCTACCCGCCGACAGCAAGGCGGATCTGCAAGCCGGGCAGCAAGCGTTCAGCACTACGTGCGTCGCCTGTCATGGCGCCACCGGCCAGGGCACCGCAGCGATGGGTGCGCCAAACCTGACCCATCCGGCCGGCTTCATCTATGGCACCAGTCTGACCCAACTGGAGCAAACCATTCGCCATGGTCGCCAAGGACACATGCCGGCGCAGAACGAGTTGTTGGGCAACGATAAAGTGCAATTGCTTGCCGCCTATGTGTACAGCCTTAGCCACGGATTGAATACAGAACGAATGGCAAGTGAAGACATAAAGAAATAAATCCTGCGCACACAACTGCCGCGACTTTTTCGTTGCGGCAGTTTCCCGCCCCATTGCGACGCATTGTCGCACCCCTTCCCACCTCACCTTTCGGTTCGCCTGATTCAGGTCTACGCTTGTTCGAGAGCGGATTGGTGCGTGACAGCTTCAGATCACTCCCGGGCGATGCGGCCGCTGAACCGGCTAACGGATTCGCCGCAAGGGCAGGTAGATAACGGCTGTTGCACCGAATGCCTTTCGTCCCCCGATCATGACGTCGAAAAAGACGCCGTCGATGGCCATCCGAACTCCGCGTTTTTTTCACTCACAGCGACATTTTGACAGGGGCCGTTTTTGACCCTACACGGCGCATGGAAAGGCCGCAGAATCAGCGCTGGAAAGCATTGACCCAGGTCATGGCGCGTTGCAATGGCCCCCTGCTCTCTGCATACTTGCGGCCGATTCCAATCCTAATAAAACACCCAAACCGTGGAACCTTAGAATGAGCACAGCAATCAGTCCGACTGCTTATAACTATAAGGTAGTCCGCCAGTTCGCCATCATGACGGTGGTCTGGGGGATCCTTGGCATGGGGCTCGGTGTCTTCATTGCCTCGCAACTGGTCTGGCCGGAATTGAACTTCGGTCTGCCGTGGACGAGCTTTGGACGCCTGCGCCCGTTGCACACAAACCTGGTGATTTTCGCCTTCGGCGGTTGTGCACTGTTTGCCACCTCCTACTATGTCGTGCAGCGAACCTGCCAGACGCGACTGATTTCCGACAGCCTCGCAGCCTTCACCTTCTGGGGCTGGCAAGCGGTCATCGTCGGCGCCATCATTACCTTGCCGCTGGGTTACACCACCACCAAGGAATACGCCGAACTGGAATGGCCGATCGCCATTTTGCTGGCCATTGTCTGGGTCACCTACGGTCTGGTGTTCTTCGGCACCATCACCAAGCGCAAGACCAAGCACATCTATGTCGGCAACTGGTTCTACGGCGCGTTCATCGTCGTCACCGCGATGCTGCACATCGTCAACCACATGTCGTTGCCGGTCAGCCTGTTCAAATCGTATTCGGCCTACTCCGGCGCCACTGACGCGATGATCCAGTGGTGGTACGGCCACAACGCGGTGGGTTTCTTCCTGACCACCGGTTTCCTCGGGATGATGTACTACTTCGTGCCGAAACAGGCCGAACGTCCGATCTATTCCTATCGCCTGTCGATCGTGCACTTCTGGGCCCTGATCACCCTGTACATCTGGGCCGGCCCGCACCACCTGCACTACACCGCCCTGCCGGACTGGGCACAATCGCTGGGCATGGCGATGTCGATCATTCTCCTGGCGCCGAGCTGGGGCGGCATGATCAACGGCATGATGACCCTGTCGGGCGCCTGGCATAAATTGCGCACCGACCCGATCCTGCGCTTCCTCGTGGTATCGCTGGCGTTCTACGGCATGTCGACCTTCGAAGGGCCGATGATGGCGATCAAGACCGTCAACTCGCTTTCGCACTACACCGACTGGACCATCGGCCACGTACACGCCGGCGCACTCGGCTGGGTGGCGATGATTTCCATCGGCGCGATCTATCACATGATCCCCAAACTGTTCGGCCGGGCGCAGATGCACAGCATCGGGCTGATCAACGCGCACTTCTGGCTCGCGACCATCGGCACCGTGCTCTACATCGCCTCGATGTGGGTCAACGGCATCACCCAGGGCCTGATGTGGCGTGCAATCAACGATGACGGCACCCTCACCTACTCGTTCGTCGAAGCGCTGCAGGCCAGCCACCCGGGCTTCATCGTCCGTGCGCTGGGCGGTGCTTTCTTTGCCAGCGGCATGCTGCTGATGGCTTACAACGTGTACCGCACCGTTCGTGCGTCGGATCCGGTTGAAGCCGAAGCCGCCGCCAAGATTGCCGTCGTTGGAGCTCACTGATGAAGCATGAAGCTGTCGAGAAGAATATTGGCCTGCTGGCCTTCTTCATGGTCATCGCCGTCAGCGTCGGTGGCCTGACCCAAATTGTTCCGCTGTTCTTCCAGGACGTCACCAACAAGCCGGTCGAGGGCATGAAGCCACGCTCGGCGCTGGAGCTGGAAGGCCGCGACGTATACATCGCCAACGGTTGTGTCGGCTGCCACTCGCAGATGATCCGCCCGTTCCGCGCTGAAACCGAACGCTATGGCCACTATTCGGTTGCCGGTGAAAGCGTCTGGGACCACCCGTTCCTGTGGGGTTCCAAACGTACCGGTCCGGACCTGGCCCGTGTGGGCGGTCGTTACTCCGATGACTGGCAACGTGCGCACTTGTACAACCCGCGCAACGTGGTCCCCGAGTCGAAAATGCCGGCTTACCCGTTCCTCGTGGAAAACAAGCTCGACGGCAAGGAAACCGCGAAGAAAATGGAAGTGTTGCGCACCCTCGGCGTGCCTTATACCGACGAAGACATCGCCGGTGCTCAGGAGGCCGTGAAGGGCAAGACCGAAATGGACGCGCTGGTGGCCTACCTGCAAGGCCTGGGCACCATCATCAAAAGCAAACGGTGAATCTGATGGATATCGGGATGATTCGAGGCCTGGGCACCGTTGTCGTGATGGTGGCCTTCATCGGTCTGGCCTTGTGGGTGTTCAGCCCCAAGCGCAAGTCGGAGTTTGACGACGCGACCATGTTGCCTTTTGCAGATGATCCCGAAGCCATCAAGCACGTCGAGCAAGCTTCTAGGAGTAACAAAGAATGACTACATTCTGGAGTCTGTACGTCACAGTCCTCAGTCTCGGTACGATCTTCGCACTGACCTGGCTGCTGCTGTCGACCCGCAAGGGCCAGCGCAGCGAACAGACGGACGAGACGGTCGGCCACTCCTTCGACGGGATCGAGGAGTACGACAACCCGCTGCCGAAATGGTGGTTCATGCTGTTCGTCGGCACCATCGTGTTCGCCCTGGGTTACCTGGTGCTGTACCCCGGCCTGGGCAACTGGAAAGGTCTGCTGCCGGGCTACAACTATCTCGATACCGAGAAGCAGACCGCGTTCGCCAATGGCCAGACCGGCTGGACCGGTGTCCACGAATGGGAAAAGGAAATGGCCCGTTCCGACGCTCGCTTCGGTCCGATCTTCGCCAAGTTCGCGGCGATGCCGATCGAAGAAGTTGCCAAGGATCCGCAAGCACTGAAGATGGGTGGCCGTCTGTTCGCCTCCAACTGCTCGGTGTGCCACGGTTCCGACGCCAAGGGCGCCTACGGTTTCCCCAACCTGACCGACGCCGACTGGCGCTGGGGCGGCGAGCCGGAAACCATCAAGACCACCATCATGGGCGGCCGCCACGCGGTGATGCCGGCCTGGGCGGAAGTGATCGGCGAGCAAGGGGTGGCCGACGTAGCGGCCTTCGTGGTGACCAACCTCGACGGGCGCAAACTGCCGGAAGGCACCAAGGCCGACCCGGCCAATGGCGGCAAACTCTTCGCCGCCAACTGCGTGGCCTGCCACGGCCCTGCCGGCAAAGGCACCCCGGCCATGGGCGCGCCAGACCTGACTCACCCGGGCGCATTCATCTACGGCTCGAGCTTCGCGCAACTGCAACAGACCATCCGTTACGGCCGTCAGGGCCAGATGCCGGCGCAGGAACAACTGCAGGGCAATGACAAGGTTCACCTGCTGGCGGCGTATGTATACAGCTTGTCCCACGGTGAAAAAGCACCGGAAGCAAAGGCTGAATAAGTCCAGCGCTTGAAGCATAAAAGGCCCCGCCAATCAGATTGGCGGGGCCTTTTTTCATGGTGGCATTCATGATTCGAAACGTTTGCTCGATGAACATTTCCAGCCGCGAGTTTAATCAGGACACCAGTGCAGCCAAAAAAGCCACACATCAAGGTCCAGTAATCATTACTGAGCGAGGCAGGCCTGCCCACGTATTGCTCAGCATTGAGGAGTACCAGAAACTGACCGGCTGCCAGACGAGCATCGTTGAGCTACTGGCGATGCCGAATGCGGCTGAAATCGAATTCGCCCTATCACCGGCGGGGCTTTTTCATGGGCGTTGGGCCAAAACCGAATGCACTGGCGTGGTGTCGATCAGAGTCCGCTCACGCCATTGGTTGTTCTCTACCAGATAGATCTGCAACTGCTTGCGATCCTCGGTAAAGCTCGCAGTCAGATAGGTCTGCTGGGACGTACTGCCGCTCAGGTACATCGGCACACTGCCCTGCCAGTAGGCGTCACCGCCATCTGTGTGCAAATGGCCGGCAAAGATCGCCGTCACCTGGTATTTGTTGACCATGTCACGGAAACGCTTCAGTTGCTCGGGGCTGCCCTTGTGCCTCAGCGGCTTATGCATATTGATGATGATTGCATAGCCCTGAGCGCGCGCTACCCTGAGATCTGTCTCAAGCCAGTCCAGTGCGTCGTTGATTTCGAATGTCGTCGGGTTCAGCGCATGGGCAATCCGTGTGGTGTAAGTCGGCTCGTTATTGAGCTGGACCAAATGCACTTCGCCAACATTTTTCGAATAGGCGAGACTGCCGGAATACGTTTTGCTCAGAAAGCCGCTAGTAATCTCCAGGTCGAAGTTATCGACTTTACCTTCATGATGTTCTTTGAACTCGACGATGCTGCCTGCTGCACAGCTGTTACTGAAACAGTCATCGACATTATTTTCATAGTCGTGATTGCCCAGCCCGTACAAGTAGTCACCACCGAAATACTTGTTCAATGCCGCCTTCATATAAGACCGCTGCCAGCCATGACCAAAAGCGGTGATATCGCCATTGATCATCAGAGGCACCTGCGCTTGAGAGCCGTGCTGGTTTCTGAATTCGGCAATGCTCGCAAGTTGGCTTTCAACCAGCCATTTCGAGCGCTCCTTGAATTCCGAATCCGATTCCGGTTCGCGGCTATCGGTCTTGTCTGTCCACGGATATTGGGTATCCGAAGCAAAGACCATGTGTTTGGGCAGGCCAGTAGCCGCGTGAGCGGTAATAGCCGAAACCAGCAAGCAAGCACTTATAAAAATGCGCACAAGATCATTAAAAACCATACGTTAAATTCCATTTAGATTGATTATTAAAACGCGAAACATGATTCGCGAGGAGCCAACTTATTCGAACACGACGAAAACTTCAAAGCTCTTGCAAACAACAATCAAGTGAATATATTTCAGACCAAACAACTTACAACATACATATCAACTGAAACCTGTCGCTTAGTGCCGGGCCAGGCACCGTCAAAGAATCCCACCGATTACTTGTAATCAAACTTGCGAAATCAACGGCTGTGGTGTGAACAAGCGATTGAAAAAAGATGAACTAGCCGCTTCGGCAAAACCGTCCATACTCAACAAGTCAATTGATCTGCGTCAGGCTTTTCCGCAATCGCTACACCATTCGGATTTTTTACCCAACGCGACCAAAGGTCGCACCCTTGAGCCAGAGCGGCAGGCGTATCATCGCGCTACTGCAACAGCCCTTTTTGACCTTGGTTGGCACGTATCGACCGGGGCATTTTTCCACTGCCGTGGGATGCAATGATGAGCAATCAGATTCCGGTACACGACGTCACGCCGCCGAACAAGAACGCGAACAACAGCGTCGATCTTTATGCCTCAAGAGAAAAAATCTACACCCGTGCCTTCACCGGCCTGTTCCGCAATTTGCGGATGCTCGGCGGTGCAGCGCTGTTTCTGCTGTACTTCGGTACGGTGTGGCTGAACTGGGGCGGGCACCAGGCGGTGTGGTGGAACCTGCCGGAGCGCAAGTTCTTCATCTTCGGCGCCACCTTCTGGCCACAGGATTTCATCCTGCTCTCGGGCCTGTTGATCATTGCCGCATTCGGCCTGTTCTTCATCACGGTCTACGCCGGACGCGTCTGGTGCGGTTACACCTGCCCGCAGAGCGTGTGGACGTGGATTTTCATGTGGTGCGAAAAGGTCACCGAAGGCGACCGCAACCAGCGCATCAAACTCGACAAGGCGCCGATGAGCGCCAACAAATTCCTGCGCAAACTGGCCAAGCACTCGCTGTGGCTGCTGATCGGTTTTGTCACCGGCATGACTTTTGTGGGCTACTTTTCGCCGATCCGCGAACTGGTCATCGAATTCTTCACCGGCCAGGCCGATGGCTGGTCGTATTTCTGGGTCGGTTTTTTCACCCTCGCCACGTACGGCAATGCCGGTTGGTTGCGTGAGCAGGTGTGCATCTACATGTGCCCGTATGCGCGTTTCCAGAGCGTGATGTTCGACAAGGACACGCTGATCGTTTCCTACGACCCGCGCCGTGGCGAGAGCCGTGGGCCGCGCAAGAAAGGCATCGACTACAAGGCCCTGGGGCTGGGCGATTGCATCGACTGCACGATGTGCGTGCAGGTCTGCCCCACCGGCATCGACATCCGCGATGGTCTGCAGATCGAGTGCATCGGCTGCGCCGCGTGCATCGACGCCTGCGACAGCATCATGGACAAGATGGATTACCCGCGCGGGCTGATCAGCTACACCACCGAACACAACCTCTCCGGGCAGAAAACCCATAAACTGCGCCCGCGCCTGATCGGCTACGCCGTGGTGCTGCTGGCGATGATCAGCCTGTTGGTCGCCGCGTTCTTCATGCGCTCGCTGGTCGGTTTCGATGTCAGCAAGGACCGCGTGCTGTACCGCGAAAACGCCGAAGGCCGGATCGAGAACGTCTACAGCCTGAAGATCATGAACAAGGATCAGCGCGATCACACTTACCTGCTGCAAGCCGAGGGCCTGCCGGACCTGCGCCTGCAAGGCAAGCGCGAGATCAAGGTGGCTGCCGGGGATATCGTCAGCATGCCGGTCGAATTGTCGAGCGCACCGGAACAACTGCCATCGAGCACCAACGAGGTGAAATTCATCCTCAAGGACGCCGATGACGAAAGCGTCCACGTTGAAGCCAAGAGCCGATTCATCGGCCCACAAATCCGTTGAGAGAATTTTGAACATGCCCGCTGCAAACGCCGCAAGTCCCTGGTACAAGCACCTCTGGCCGTGGATCATCATCGCCATCCTCGCCTGCTCGGTGGCCTTGACCCTGTCCATGGTGACCATCGCGGTGAACAACCCGGACAATCTGGTCAACGACAACTATTACGAAGCGGGCAAAGGCATCAACCGCTCACTGGACCGTGAACTGCTGGCGCAAACCCTGAAACTGCGTGCGGCGGTGCATCTGGATGACGTGACCGGCGAAGTCGATCTGCGCCTGAGCGGAGACAGCCAGCCGCAAACCCTCGAATTGAACCTGATCTCGCCGACCCAACCGGAGAAGGATCGCAAGATCGTGCTGACCCGCAGTGACAGCGAGAGCGGGCGCTACATTGGCCAGTTGAGCGACAAGGTCGAAGGGCGGCGGTTTGTCGAGCTGCTCGGCAGTCAGGATGAACACGTGTGGCGCATGTTTGAAGAAGAACTGGTCAGCCATGACAAGGAACTGCTGCTGGGTGATGAGCCGTTGCAGGGCGCGGAAGACCTGAAGAAGTGAATCAAGGTCTAGAGCCCCTCACCCTAGCCCTCTCCCTGAGGGAGAGGGGACTGATCTCGGCTGCCTGGAAGCGTGGCGTATGACAGTGACAATGTCGGCGACTGAAGCCGCTTTTCCGGCTCACACCGATCGGCGCCCTCTCCCTCCGGGAGAGGGCTGGGGTGAGGGCAAGCGGATACACCCAATGCAAGGGTTCACACCCTCAACGATGCCATGACCACCCCACTTGCCTGCTACCACTGCGCCCTGCCCGTCCCGTCCGGCAGCCGCTTCACCGCCGTCGTCCTCGGGCAGGCCCGCGAGTTCTGCTGCCCGGGCTGTCAGGCGGTGGCCGAGGCCATCGTCGCCGGGGGGCTGGAAAGTTATTACCAGCATCGCAGCGAAGCCTCGGCCAATCCCGAAGCGCTGCCGGTGCAACTGACCGATGAACTGGCGCTGTACGACCGCGCCGACGTGCAACAACCCTTCGTCCGCCACGAAGGCGATCTGGCCGAAACCACCTTGTTGATGGAAGGCATCAGTTGCGCCGCCTGCGGCTGGCTGATCGAGAAACACCTGCGCACCCTGCCCGGCGTCGCCGAAGCGCGGCTGAACCTGTCCAACCATCGCCTGCACGTACGCTGGGCCGACGCTCAACTGCCGCTGAGCCAGATTCTCGCCGAGCTGCGCCACGTCGGTTACGCCGCCCACCCGTACCAGGCCGACCGCGCCAGCGAACAGCTGGCCAGCGAGAATCGCCTGGCCCTGCGCCAACTTGGCGTCGCCGGGTTGCTGTGGTTTCAGGCGATGATGGCGACCATGGCCACCTGGCCGGAATTCAATATCGATCTGAGCCCCGAGCTGCACACGATCCTGCGCTGGGTCGCGCTGTTTCTGACCACGCCGATCGTGTTCTACAGCTGCGCGCCGTTCTTCAAAGGGGCGATGCGCGATTTGCGTACCCGCCACCTGACCATGGACGTCTCGGTGTCGCTGGCGATCGGCAGCGCCTACATCGCCGGGATCTGGACGTCGATCACCGGGGTCGGCGAGCTGTACTTCGATGCGGTCGGCATGTTCGCGCTGTTTCTGCTCGCCGGGCGTTATCTGGAACGCCGCGCCCGCGAGCGCACCGCCGCTGCCACTGCGCAACTGGTGAACCTGTTGCCGGCCTCGTGCCTGCGCCTGGATAGCAACGGTCAGAGCGAACGCATCCTGCTCAGCGAGCTGCGTCTCGGCGAACGGATTCTGGTGCCGCCCGGTTCGATTCTGCCGGCTGACGGCAAGATCATCGATGGCCAGT
Organism: Pseudomonas sp. NDM; assembly: GCF_003105095.1. Taxonomy (NCBI): domain Bacteria; kingdom Pseudomonadati; phylum Pseudomonadota; class Gammaproteobacteria; order Pseudomonadales; family Pseudomonadaceae; genus Pseudomonas; species Pseudomonas sp. NDM. Next base: position 14,257 of record NZ_QETJ01000109.1, read on the forward strand.
CGAGCATCGACGAATCGCTGCTGACCGGCGAATACCTGCCGCAACCGCGTGCGCTGGGTGATGCGGTCACCGCCGGTACCCTCAACGTTGAAGGCGCATTGACCGTGGAAGTGCAGGCGCTGGGGCAGGACACGCGGCTCTCCGCGATCGTGCGCCTGCTCGATCGCGCTCAGGCGGAAAAACCGCGTCTGGCAGAAATCGCCGACCGCGCCGCGCAATGGTTTTTGCTGTTGTCGCTGATTGCCGCGGCAGCGATCGGCCTGCTGTGGTGGCAGCTGGATTCATCGCGGGCGTTCTGGATTGTTCTCGCCATGCTGGTGGCGACCTGCCCGTGCGCACTGTCGCTGGCGACGCCGACCGCCCTCACCGCCGCCACCGGCACGCTGCACAAACTCGGGCTGCTGCTGACCCGCGGCCACGTGCTGGAAGGGCTGAACCAGATCGACACAGTGATCTTCGACAAGACCGGCACGCTCACCGAAGGGCGCTTGGTACTGCGTTCGATTCGCCCGCTCGGCGCGCTCGACAGCGAGCAATGCCTGAGCCTCGCCGCCGCGCTGGAAAACCGTTCGGAACACCCGATTGCCCGCGCTTTCGGCCGCGCACCATTGGCCGCTGAAGAGGTGCACAGCAGCCCGGGACTGGGCCTTGAAGGGGTGGTCGGTGAACGACGCTTGCGTATCGGTCAGGCGCAGTTCGCCTGTGCCCTGAGCGGCGCGCCACTGCCGTCGATGCCCGACGAGGCCGGGCAATGGCTGCTGCTCGCCGACACCCACGGCCCGCTGGCGTGGCTGGTCCTCGATGATCGCCTGCGTGACGACGCCCCCGCCCTGCTCGCGGCCTGCAAAGCGCGGGGCTGGCGCACCTTGCTGTTGTCCGGCGACAGTTCGCCGATGGTCGCCAGTGTCGCCGCCGAACTGGGTATCGACGAGGCCCGCGGCGGTTTGCGCCCCGATGACAAACTGCAAGTGCTGCAGCAACTGCACAAGGAAGGTCGCAAGGTGCTGATGCTCGGCGACGGCGTCAACGACGTGCCGGTGCTGGCAGCGGCCGACATCAGCGTGGCGATGGGCTCGGCCACCGATCTGGCGAAAACCAGCGCCGATGCGGTGTTGCTGTCCAACCGTCTCGGCGCCCTGGTGCAAGCTTTCACGCTGGCGCGACGTACGCGCCGGGTAATCATCGAAAACCTGCTGTGGGCGGCGCTGTACAATGGCCTCATGTTGCCGTTCGCCGCCCTCGGCTGGATCACTCCGGTGTGGGCGGCGGTCGGCATGTCGATCAGTTCGCTGACCGTGGTGCTCAACGCCCTGCGTCTGACTCGCCTGCCGAGCGCGCCGGCCGCCAGCAGCCCGACCCACACCCGCCCGCTGCCGGCCTGAGCCGCGCGGGCCTGGAGTTACCGATGCCAGCTCTCTACGTGATGATTCCCGCTGCCTTGCTGATCGTCGCCATCGCCGTGTACATCTTCTTCTGGGCGGTGGACAGCGGTCAGTACGATGACCTCGACGGCCCCGCGCACAGCATCCTCTTTGACGATCAGGACCCCAACCACACCGCCGCGGTGGATGAAGCCAACGCCGGCAAACCGGACGACAAGGCGCCACCCCATGCTTGAGCTGGCGCCCCTGCTGGTTTCGGCACTGATCCTCGGCCTGCTCGGTGGCGGCCATTGCCTGGGCATGTGCGGCGGTCTGATGGGCGCGCTGACCCTGGCGATCCCCAAGGAACAGCGCAGCCGGCGCTTTCGCCTGTTGCTGGCTTACAACCTCGGGCGGGTTCTCAGTTACGCCACGGCGGGATTGCTCATCGGCCTAGCCGGCTGGGCCGTCGCCAACAGCCCGGCGGCGCTGTTTATGCGCGTGCTGGCCGGGCTGCTGCTGATCGCCATGGGTTTGTACCTGGCCGGTTGGTGGAGCGGGCTGACCCGTATCGAAGCGCTCGGGCGTGGCTTGTGGCGCTTCATTCAACCGGTGGCGAACCGCTTGCTGCCGGTTTCAAGCCTGCCGCGCGCCTTGCTGCTCGGTGCGCTGTGGGGCTGGCTGCCGTGCGGACTGGTTTACAGCACGCTGTTGTGGAGCGCGAGTCAGGGCAATGCGCTGGACAGTGCGCTGTTGATGCTTGCGTTTGGCCTCGGCACCTGGCCGGTGCTGCTCGCCACCGGGCTGGCGGCTGAACGGGTCACCGCGATCCTGCGCAAACGCAGTGTGCGTATGGCCGGCGGTTTGCTGGTGATTCTGTTTGGTTTGTGGACATTGCCCGGCCCGCATCAGCATTGGCTCATGGGCCATTAAAAGCAAAAGATCGCAGCCTTCGGCAGCTCCTACAGGAGGTCGCATTCCAAGGTAGGAGCTGCCGAAGGCTGCGATCTTTTGACCTTGTGCTGTTGATGCCAATCAACAGCCCCAGCGCCGCACCCCCATAGAATCGCCAACCTGCCAGCCT
>NZ_QETJ01000110.1:0-16540 GCF_003105095.1 Pseudomonas sp. NDM
CCCGCTCGGCTGCGCAGCAGTCGTAAAACCTGACTGCGCGGTGCATCAGGCAGATTGCGGTGGCATGGGGTTGGGAGTGCTGCGCAGTCCAGCGGGAGCAAGCTCCCTCGCCACAGAAGAGGTGCACGGCCCCGGACTATCGGCTACTTCCGCCATCGTCGCCCTGCCTGCTGCCTCTGAAACACCGCTACCCTTGTGGCAAGGGAGCTTGCGGGGATTCTGCGACCGCTCCTCCCGCAGTCCTTTACATTTTTTTCCCCACGGCCAACCACCGTCTAAGCTTTAGACAAGTCCGATCAATCTGCGTGAATGGATCAGTCGACTATGGGTGCTTTGTGGCAAACCGATTCGAGTAAAACCGTGGTCCCGACTGAACGTGTGGATGAAGCGCCTGTCCCTGAAAAACCCCGCCGCAATCGGCACGGGTGGAAGGCTTTCTGGTTGTTGTTTGTGATCATCGCGGTCGTCGTGGGACTCGCCGCGTCGAAAGAAATGCGCACTTCGCGCTTCCAGGCGCGGGAACTGAGCCAGTACGCCGCTTCGCTGACCTACAAACTCGAACCCGGGCCCAGCGAAGCGATTCGTTATCCGGGCAACGGCCCGTTCGATCTGCGCCTGGGTTACAGCTCGCTGGATGAATTTCTGCCACGCCTGCTCAAGCGCAATTACGTGATCACCGAGCAGACGCGCTTCTCCCCTGCCCTGCTCAGCTACACCGACAAAGGCCTGTTCGTGCCCTATTCGGAGAAGATCCAGGCCGGACTGTCGATCACCGATTGCCGGGCCGCGCCGCTGTACCGCTACAACTATCCGCAACAGCTGTACCCGGACTTCGCAGCGATTCCGCCGGTGGTGGTCAGCAGCCTGCTGTTCATCGAAAACCGTTTTCTCCTCGACCCGAAACAACCGCTGGCCAATCCGGCGGTGGACTGGCCGCGCTTCGGCATGGCGGCGTGGTCGCAAGTGGCGAAACTGCTGCGCCTTCCCGGGCAATCGGCCGGCGGCAGCACCCTGGCGACGCAACTGGAAAAGTACCGTCACTCGCCTGAGGGCCTGACTTCATCCGGCGCGGAGAAAATCCGCCAGATGATTTCCGCCAGTGTCCGCGCTTATCAGGATGGCCCGCAGAGCCTCGGCGCGCGGCAGAACATCGTCCGTGACTACCTCAACAGCGTGCCGCTCTCGGCGGTGCCCGGCCACGGCGAAGTGCATGGCATGGCCGAAGGCTTGCGGGTCTGGTACGGCAGCGATTTCAACAAGGCCAACGAGCAATTGAACAGCCCGGCGACCGACCCGCAGACCATGGCCGCCAAAGGCCTCGCCCTGCGGGAAATGCTCTCGCTGATGATCGCCCAGCGCCGCCCTTCCCACTACCTGACCAAGGGCCGCGAAGAGCTGGCCAACCTCACCGACAGCCACCTGCGCCTGCTCAAGCAGAACGGCGTGATCGACAGTGCCCTGGCCGATGCCGCACTGGCGAGCACCGTGTCGTACCGCGACTGGCAAACCCAACCCACCCTGCAGCCGATCGAAACCAACAAGGGCATCAGCGTCGCTCGCAGCCGTCTGGCGAGCATGCTCAACCGGCCGCTGTACGACCTCGACCGCCTCGACCTGTCGGCCACCAGCACTCTGCAGGGCGACCTGCAAACCCAGGCCACCGCTTACCTGAAAAAACTCGCCGATCCGGCTTATGCCGCCGAAATCGGCCTGCTCGGCGAACGCTTGCTGACGCCCACCAGTACCACGCAAGTGCGCTACAGCTTCACCCTGTTCGAACTGACCCCGGACGGCTCCCGCGTGCGCGTGCAGACCGACAGCACCGACCAGCCGTTCGACATCAACGAGGGCAGCAAGCTCGAACTGGGCTCCACCGCAAAAATGCGCGTGCTCACCACTTACCTGCAAATCGTCGCCGAGCTGCACGACAAGTACGGCGCGATGAGCGTGACGGAACTGAAAAAGGTCGAGATACCGGATCAGGATCGCCTCAGCCGTTGGGTCATCGACTACCTGATCCAGAACAAGGACCACGACCTGTCGAAGCTGCTCGGCGCTGCGCTGGATCGCAAATACTCGGCCAGCCCCGGCGAGGCGTTTTTTACCGGCGGCGGGCTGCACACCTTTCACAACTTTCGCAAAGAGGACAACGGGCGCCTGCCCACTTTGCGCGATTCATTGCGCGAGTCGATCAACCTGCCGTTCATTCGCCTGATGCGCGATATCGTCCGTTACACCACCTACTCAGGACCCAACGGCGAATTGCTCAAGGATGATCGCGACCCGCGTCGTCAGGAATACCTGGCCAGTTTTGCCGACCGCGAAGGCACCTCGTTCCTGCTCAAGTTCTGGAAGAAGTACAGGAACAAGGACACTCAAGCGCGGCTCGATACCTTCCTCGACAGCATGCGCCCGACGCCGATCCGTATGGCGGCCGTGCATCGCTATCTGCTGCCGGAAGCCAGCCAGGAAGATTTCAACCGGTTCGTGCGCTCGCACCTCAAGGGCACCAAACTCAACGAAAAACTCACGGACGACCGCCTGATCCGCCTCTACGATTCGTATGGCCCCGGCAGTTACGACCTGCCCGACCAAGGCTTTATCGCCAAGGTGCATCCACTGGACCTGTGGCTGATCGGCTACCTGCTGCATCACCCGGAAGCGACCTTCAGCGAGATCGTCAAGGCCAGCCATTTCGAGCGTCAGGAAGTCTACAGCTGGCTGTTCAAGAGTCGCCACAAGGGTGCGCGCGACAGTCGTATCCGCACCATGCTCGAGATCGAAGCCTTCCTCGACATCCACCAGCGCTGGCAGAAAGTCGGCTACCCATTCGACCACCTGGTGCCGTCACTGGCCACGGCCATCGGCAGTTCCGGCGACCGCCCCGCCGCACTCGCCGAGCTGATCGGCACCATCCTCAATGACGGCGTGCGCATGCCGACGCTGCGCATCGACAGCCTGCACTTCGCCGCCGGCACGCCCTACGAAACCCGACTGGTCAATGATCCGCATGTCGGCAAACGGGTAATGCCGGTGGAAGTCGCCAGAGCCATGCGCGAGGCATTGTCGCAAGTGGTCGATGCCGGTACCGCCAAACGGGTCTCGGGCAGCTTCAAATTGCGCGACGGTACGCCGCTGGCCATGGGCGGCAAAACCGGCACCGGCGACAACCGCATTGCCGCGATCGGTTCTGGCGGGCGGATCATCAGTTCGAAGTCGATCAACCGCACGGCGACCTTTGTGTTCTACATCGGCGATCACCATTTCGGCACCCTCACCGCCTTCGTCCCGGGACGCTCGGCAGAGAACTTCAAGTTCACCTCGGCCCTGCCCACGCAAGTGCTCAAGGGCATGGCGCCGATCCTCACGCCATATCTGCAGCCGGGCAGCGACTCGCAATGCAAACCGACGCAGACCGCCAGCGTGGCCATGCTCGAGGCGCCGCGCCCTACAACGAGGTAACAAATCGTGTCGGCTTTTTCTGCATCAGGGTGACGATTCTTCGCTTCGGTGGGTGGTATCCCTGCATTTTTCAGATTCGAATTCCTGTCGGGTTGCTGACCCGCAGCGAGGTTTGCCTCCCGATCTTTGAACTTTTGTTTTGTCCTGCCCTGAGTAGGCTGATCATTCCTCCACAATCAAGGATGATTGGCCATGTCTCTCTCCCCCCAGCCTGCGGTCAACGCGGACAAAGGGCGGCACTACGAATTCATCAAGTCCGCCGTCAACGACAATTTCAAAACCGCCACCGTCAGCCGGGGCCTCGCCTTGGCAGCCTCGCCACTGAAGATTCAATCCTGGTACACCACCGCGCCCGCTCCTTACCTGCTCAGACTCGCGATTGCCAATCTCAAGGCCTGGGGCTCGCAGAACCGGGTGGATCATCTGCTGGCGAAAACCGATCTGCATGCCTTCGCCGAGCCGCTGCTGAAGGCAAGCATCAAGGAGCGACACGGCATCGAGCCGGACGTCAAACGCACCTTTCTGCGCCTTTACCTGCCCAAGGACAAACCGTGGTACGCCATCGATGTTTCCAAGGGCGTTGTGACCCGCACCGTCTCGCTACTGGACGCCGCCCTGCACAACTTCGCCAGCAGTGAAACGGTCGGTGACGGCTCGGACTACATCAGCCAACCCGACGCGCGAGGCTTGTTCGATGTCCTGCCGATCAAAGGTGCCATGCCCATTAGCCAGTTCCAGACGCTGTGCCGCGAGCTGGATATCGGCGCGCAGTATAAAAAACATCTGGAGAGCTACCTGCTGCCCGGCGAGCCTCTGGCCGAAGCCGTGCTGCAACACAAGGTGAGCGAGAGTCAGAAAGACGCCCTCGCCGTCGCCGCACACCTGGCGCTGATCAAGGAAGACATCCAGTACGACACCTACAAAATGCTGTTGAGCCTGGCCGAAGGCAGTCCGCAACTGCTGCTCAATGGCCGCGCAATGCAGTGCTCTGACCTGTCGCTGCTCGGCACCCGGCTGACCGGCGTCCTGGTGTTGACCCACGCCGTGACGGACAAGCGTGGCATCCGACGCCTGATCGTCTACGTCCCCCACGACCCGGATCACCCGCTCAAGGAGTACGACTCTTTGAAAGCCTTCCGCGATGAACTGACGCGTCAGCTTCGCGACGACCGGCTCAGCGAATCGACCGGACAGACCTATCGCCAATTCTTCAGCCAGTTCGTCGATCAGCAGCAGCGCGGGCACTTCTTTGCCGAGCTCGAGCAACGGCTGTTCATCGCCAGGTACCACGCGAGTCAGGCCCCGTCCGACCCGCTGCCGCCGTGGCACAAGGTGACGGTAGAGAATCCCAATCTGCGCTTCGCTCGGGTGAAATTGCAGGGCGATTACTGGCGCCACGCTTATCAGCAAAAACTCGACAAGGTTCTCAATGACGCCCGGGAAATCGCCGTTTCCACCGCGGACACCGACAGCAAGGCGCGCTGGGCGTGGTGGGACAACTTCAAGAAAATTCTCTCGGACATTTTCAATGTCGCGCTGTTGATCGCCACCCCATTCGTGCCGGGGCTGGGCGAACTGATGATGGCCTACACCGCTTACCAACTGACCAGCGACGTCATCGAAGGCATCGTCGATCTGGCCGAAGGCCTTTGGCAGGAAGCCGCCGGGCATGTCATCAGCGTGGTCACCGACATTATTCAATTGGCCGCCTTCACCGCCGGCGCACAGATCGGCGAAGCGTTTCGCGTGAAGCTGTCACCGCTGGTGGACGGCATGAAACCGGTCAGGCTGCCCGATGGCAAAGCGAGTTTATGGCACCCGGACCTGAGCCCCTACGAACGCAACGAACTGATGCTCCCTCCAGACGCCAGACCCGACCGCCATGGCCTGCATCAGTACGGCGACGAAACCGTCCTGCCACTGGAGGGCAAGCTGTACTGTGTCGAAAAACCCTCGCCGCCAGCCACGTCCAACACCCACCGCATCAAACACCCGCGCCGCGCCAACGCCTACCAACCAAAGATCGAACACAACGGCCACGGTGCCTGGCGGCATGAACTGGAAACCCCGCAAGACTGGTCGAACGAAACGTTGATGCGGCGTCTGGGCCACAGCGTCGAACGCTTTTCGCCCACGCAACTGGAGCAGGTGCGCATCAGCAGCGGCACCGATCACAGCGCGCTGCGCCAGATGCATATCGACAACAGTCCGCCGCCACCGCTGCTGGCCGACGCGGTCAAACGCTTCAGCGCTTACGACGACGTAGTCACGGCGAGTGCCGACATCCGTGGCGGTCGGCCGATCGACCCTCAAGCGGTCTGGCTGGAACCGCTGTTGACCGCGTTGCCCGGCTGGCCTGACGGCAAAGCGCTGGAGGTGTTCGCCGATGCCAGCCTGAGCGGTCATTCGCGCAAGTACGGCGACCCGCAGGCTGCGCCGGCCGATACCTTGAGCATCAGCCTCGGCGATCTGAACGCCGGCCGGTTGCCGGATCGGCTGGCGGACTTCCTCACCGACAGAGAAATCCATAATCTGCTGGGGCACGACGTTGCCCGTGCCGATCGTGCGAGCGCCTTGCGCAATCGACTGGCGGATGCCGTGGATGAGCGCCGTGGCGCCGTTTTCCGGCATGTCTATCGAGCCTTGGAAAGACCCGACAAAGCCGACATCAGAATCGTCAGACAGACTTTCCCGGAGCTGCCATTGCCGCTGGCCGAGAAGCTCCTGTCCCAGGCCAGATCCACCGAACTGCAAAGAATCGCCGACGAACAACGCCTGCCGTTACGCCTCAAGACTCAGGCTCGGGAACTGGATTTCGAAGCCAGCGCGGCCCGCGCCTACGATGGTTTTTATCACGACGAACTGATGACGGCCGACACCGAACGCCTGGCGCTCAACACCCTCAGGCTCAATACCGACACCTTCGCCGATCTGCGCCTGGAAGTCCGCGATGGCAGCTACGACGGGACATTGCGCTGCAGTGTCGGGCCGGATGACGCAAGCACTGTCCGACGCCTGATCCGCGACGAACACGGCCGCTACGAAGTACTCGACGTGCACAATAAAAAACTGCATGACGCCGATGATTTCCATGAGTCGATTCTGCATGCCGTGCCCGCCGAAACACTGCCTGCCGTGGGTTATCAACGCGGTCAGGGACGCCCGCTGAAACTGTGGATCATGGAACAGGCCGAGCCCCCCGCGCAGCGCCGAACCGCACTGGCCGAGCCGCCCATCCGGCCTGAGGCGACGATTGAAACCGAAACGCTGGTACGCGGTTTGTCCCGGTTCTTTGGGAGCCGGACGCCAGATCAACGCATCGAGCAGCTTTACCCGACAATGAATGCACGTGCGAGAAACGCGTTCATTGAAACCCTGACGCGCCAGAGCAAAGGCAACACCCTCGATGCCATCGCAAAGCTGGAAAACGAGCGCAAGGATTTGCACAAGGCATTACAGGCGTGGCGTGACGATCACCCCATCGGCATGGATGACGCGGGAGAACCGGGCTACGGCGCCTCCAGGGATTACATGCAGACCGGCGGCAATCACATCGAACAACGGATGATTGAATGCTTCAAACGCCAGAGCGATGTTTTCGACGAACCCGACATCCATCCCGAGCAAGGCTACACGCTGGACCTCACCACCGAGTTCGGCGGCAAGGATCTCGAACGCTGGTGGAAGGATTTGCGCCAGCGCCCCGACATGAACAAGCACATCGACAAGATCACCGCACTGAGGATCAACAAAACCTCACTCTCGGCAGATCCGGATGGATTGCTCGGCAGTTTCCCCCATCTGCGCCGATTGAACGCCCGCCAATGCGAACTGAAAGAAATCCCGTCCAGCATCGGCCAGATGCGTCAACTCGAGGATCTGGATCTGGCCGACAACCTCATCCGTCTCACACCGCGATCCAGCGAACGGCTCAAGGAACTGGTGCGGCTGCGCTCGCTGAACCTGAACGGCAATCCACTGCGCACGCCACCCGATGTCGGCCGCATGTATCGGCTGGAGGAGCTGAGTCTGGCCAAAACCGATATCCACACCTGGCCCGAAGGGCTGTTCAAGGTGGGCAGCATCAACCGACACCGCCCACGGGGGTTCATGCTCGACATGCGCAAGGCGCCGATCGACACCTTGCCCGAGGTCACGCCCGGGTCCGATCAGGCCTTCGTCCTGAGTCGGGCAAGGTTTGATACGGAAAAACTGACCAATGAAGAGCGGGTCCGCTATCAACACTATCGCAGCTCCTCAGGCCTGGGTTATGTGATCGATTATCCACAGGCATCCAGCACCGAACTCAGCCATTGGCAAGAACCCTTCGATGAGCCTGAGCATTACAGCCCGTCCGTGGCGTTCAGAAAATATCGCGAAGAATCCTGGTTCGACCTGATGGCCGAGCCCGACTCCGCCGGTTTTTTCAGCGTGATTGCCAAGCAAAGAGAAAGCGCGGATTACCGGACGAATCCCGCACGAAAAAAGCTGACCAGACGCGTCTGGGAAATGGTCGAAGCCGCAACGCTGGACTCGGAACTGCGCGAAAAACTGTTCAGACAGATTGTCTCCCCTGACGACTGTGGGGACCTCGGTGCGCAACTGTTCAACTCCCTCGGAATGAAGGTGCTGGTGTCCAGAGCCTATGCAGAACAGACATCCGCCAAGGTGCTGGACAACAAACTCGTGCGCCTGGCGCGCAGTGCTGCGCGGCTGGATCTGGTGAGCGACGAAGCCCGCGTTGAATACAGCCGTCAGGCACAACAGAACCTCATCGATCCGGGCAACCCGCCCCCGGACGAAGTGGAAATCCATCTGGCGTTCGAGAAAGGCCTGGCAGAACGACTGGAACTGCCCTGGCAGTCCGAAGCGATGCTTTATGAGGAGCGTTCCGGCGTAACAAAACAGGAGATCGAAACGGCGTACAGGATGATCGTGAAGCGGGAACAGGGCGACGGCCTGGTCAATGCAATGATTGATCTCTCCTCAGACAATTTCTGGGAGCGTCACCTGCGCAAAACCCACCCGACCCAATACGAACGCAATGATCGTCTCTTTGAGGACAGACTCGAATGGCTTGATGAATTGCGCACGGCACAGGCGCAATGGGCCACCCTCACTGATCGAACGCAGTTCAATGCATTGACGCGAAAACTGGAAGCCCTCGCGACCCGGCTTGGCATCCCCCACGCCGAGATATTCACCGACGAACCCATGAGCCAGCGCCGCTACAACAGGCTGCTTGATGACCTCGGCTACCAGCGCAAGGAACTGTCCCGACAACTGACCCGTGAGGCGATGAGACTGGCGGGCCTTTAACGGCAGGTTTGCAACCCGGCCAGCCCCGACAAGGACTGGCCGGACGGCACGCTGCCGACAACCGGCGCCAGCACAGGACCGTTCCATGTTCGCCCGATGCGACAGCATTTTTCCGCTGCGGCATAAACCGGCGCACACGGATAGCTGTGCATATCGATCACTGCGCACCCGGCGCTCTGGCGTTGAACATCAGCACCACATTGCCGTAATAATCCCCGGAGCGATAACCACCCTCCGGTTCGATCGGGTCGATCTTCAACGCCACGCGCTTGCCCCCGGCGGCTTCCTCCTCGGACAAGACCTGGCGCGGGGTGACGTGCGAACTCAGTTCGACATCGTTGAAAGAGACCCGCAGATCGATCACTTCACCGGGACGGCCGTTCTCCAGATAGGAGTCGTAGGCAAGCCGCGCCTCAATCGCGCTGCTGTCGTGGCGCACATCGAAATTGCGCATCAGCCCGCTGAGGGTCGCGCGCTGGTAATCCCACTCAAGCCGCTGCGGCCGGTGAATCCAGTCCGGTTCCGCCGGAATGATGTAGAACGGCCGACTGGGAATGGTCAGGGACACTTCGAACGTGTGCTCTTCGCGCGCGGCCCACGCCCCGACGCCGCTCAGCGCAGTGGCGGCCAGCAGCGCGGCGGCGGTGCATTGCTTGATCATGTTGGTTACCCGATGCGTCAATGGAAAACAAACCTAGCGACTGGCGATCTTCACGGTTTTCTTCTCGCTGCCTTCGATCAGGAAGAAGCTGTACTGACGGCCTTTCTCCTTGTCGAACGCAAAGCTCTTCCCTGCCAGCACATGGTGTTTGGTGGTCGCACCACAGTCGTTTTCCTTGCTCAGCGAACAGCTTTTGAACTCATCGACAATCAGTACGGTGTTGCCGTCGTTGCGCAGTTCATAGCGGCTGTCGGTGTCATTGATGACGGTGGCAAAACGCGCGTCTTTGGGCCGCACGAAGAAGATCGTGCCGAACCCGGTCATCACGTTGACCCCGGCGGAAAGCGAGTTTTTGTAGTCTTCGCGCTCTTCGCTGCTGACCACGAACTCGTCTTCCTTTTCCGGCACCACCGGAACGAAGCGCACGCGGAAATAGCGTTCGCGATCCCGCTCGCCCATGTACAGCAGACGCGTGCCCTGCATGCCCTGCGCCGGCACGATCAGCCGCGCCGGACTGGCCATCACACCGTTGCGTGAAGCGCCGTCAGCTGCGTTTTGCACAGGCACTTCCTGCGGCAGGCCATCGGCGCCGTAGATGATCTCCAGTACGTTGATCTTGACGAACGCGGTGGCGTCGCCACTGTTGAACACCCGTTTCAGATAGGTGCTTTTATCGGCGTCGAGATAATCATAGACAGTGCCGACATTGATCTGCGGCCCGGCCTGCGCCGTCAGGCAACACACACTGAGCACGCCCAGCAGAAAACCACGTTTCATCGCGTTCAACTCCATGAAAATCGAAAAAGGCCGGACTGCAGTGCTCACACATCCGAGTCCCAGATAATGGTGATGTTGCCGCGCAGCCGGTCGTTCTTGCCGGGGCGCAGGAGAAAGTCGATCGCCGCCGGTTCCAGCTCGAAATGCAGCGCACCGGGTTTGCGATCCACATAGATGCCCGGCTGGAACGGACCGACCCAGTTGTCGAAGTGCAAGGGAATTCGGTCAACGTCACCACCAGGGCCAGTGATGCCCGTGGGCAGGCTCATGGACACCTTGACCGGAACGCTATCGCCCAGGGGGCTGCCGAGGCTGCAGTACGGTCCGCCCATGGAATTGCACAGCATCATCACCTTGAAGCGCGACGACGCAGAGAGGTAGAAAGGTTGATCGCGGAAAATCCTTCTCGGCTTGCGCCCGCTGTCGAGCCACGGCGCCCAGCCGCCTTCGGGCTCCAGCGTGACTCTGTTGCCACCCGGTGGCAGATCGACTTTGAGGGTGTGCTGTACGTCCAGCACGAAGTCGAGGGTCAACTGCGTGTCATCCGGTTGCATCATGTAGCCCATGTGGAAATCGCCCCCGGGACCCATGGTGTAAGTAATCGATCCGGTATACAGACCGCTCGACATGCTCAACGGGTTAGGGGTCTTGAGCTCATAGGCGAAATCAAGCTTGTCGAAGTACATCCCGGGGATACGGAAAACGGTGTTTTTGGTGCAGGACGCCTCCAACGGGGTATGCCAGAAAAAACGATAGGTAGTGTCGGAATACCCCGCCAAGCCGCTGCCAACACAAGGCGAAGGGGCATAAAGCCAACCTGTTTCGGATTTCCAGAGCTTGTCATGTGCCTGCGCGGCGTTCGAAATTCCAGTGAGTTCCTGCACCCGATCACTCAGAAAATACCGGGAGCCTATGCCGGTAATGCGTACCTCGACGATCTCCGCTTCCTGGGTATCGCGATTCGTGATCGTCAACCGTCGCCAATCTGCTGGCACTTTCAAAGAGATGCCGTCACCCGGTACGAGTGGTCGGTCTGCGCTGTAGCGAACCGGCAACTCGATGCTGAACATTTTGCCGTCAGCGCATTTGCCGGGAAAAGCCACGCAATAGCCGCTATTGGGTGTCTGGTTGACGAACAGGTTTTTGCTCGGCTGCGACGGATCAGGTTGAAACAATGCGCGGATCTCCTGATTGATCGCCTGCGCCGGCAATATGCTCAGTGCCAGCGCCAATGCGCAGCCGCCTGTGATTATCTTCATGGAATCAACCTGCCTTCTGTTCGGTGGAGTTGACGTCAGCCAGCGTGTCCGGCGTGCAGCGCAGATCACCGATCATCAACACATTGTTTTCGCTGCGATGGCTGCCGGCATCGAGGCGGAACTGGCACAGCAACTGGTTGCCCTGACGCACTTCCAGGGTCGGTGAGCCGGCGTTCATTTCCATCGAGAAGAACCCGTCGACTTCGGTCACGCCACGGCTGGCGTGGTTGATCACGTGGTGGCCCTTGAGCGGACGCCCTTGCCCGTCCACCAGCCGGCCGAGCACGGTCAGGGTTTTCATCACACGGATCTTGCGGTACTCGACGCCGCCCTTGTTCAGGTGATAACGCGTACGCGCCGGTTGGATGGTGGCGGCCGGCACTGTGTTGCCTTCGAAATCGAAACTCACCGAGCTGTTCTGATACGCCGTGATCGGAATGAAATTGCGCCCCGGCTTCAACGCCGCCCCGCCACCGCTGTAATCGTCGGCGCGCAGGACGATGTCCTCGATGTCCGACTCCACATCCACGATCATCCCGGCACCGCGCACTTCACTCTGGCTGGTCATGAGCATCTGCTCGCCGCCCACCACCAGCGTGCTGTCGACGTTGAGGCCGCCGGTGAAGTTGCCGTTATAAGAGGAGCGCTGGATGAAACCGTCGCCGTTGACCGAATCGGTGCGGAAGTTCGCCAGGCTGGCGACACCTATGCCATAGGTGTCGGTGAGCGCCGTGAGCGAGACGTTTTGCAGCACGTGGTCCTTGAAGTCCCGGCGCCAGCCGAGCGAGGCGTTGTTGTCGCGCGCGCCGTCGCGGGCCGTGCGCGAACCGATGCTGCCGGTGATCTGCTGGCCGGGTGCGCCGAGGGCCATGTTGATGCTCAGGTCGACCCCGCGATTGCGCGCATCGCCGCTGCTGAAACTGCCCGGCCGATCGAAAATCGACAGGCGCCAACTGGCGTCGCTGCCCAGCACCAGGGTGCGCTGGGTCCAGCCCAGATCGAGGCCCATGCCTTCGACATTGCCCTCGCTGTGCGAGACCCGCGCGTTGACCGAGCTCCTGCTGCTGAGGCGATGGTTGAGCGCCAGCGACGAATTGCTGGTCTGGCCGATAAACACATTGCGCGGACGTACCCGGGTGCCATCGGGCAGGGTGTCGTAGGTGTTGGTGGTGTCGAGCCAACTGCGGTTGTGGCTGACAACAATGCTGCCGGCGCCATAGTTGTACAGGCTCTGCAGGTCGAGACCGGTGCCGTAGTCCTCGGTCTTGTAGACGTTGGCATACAGGCTGATGTGATTGGCCAGCGTCCAGTCGATCGACGTGCCGTACTGCAGCTTTTCCCGGATCTGCCGCGCCGAAGCGCCGACAATCACCCGTGGATGCAACAGATAGTTCACCGCCGCACCGGCGGTGGGACTGCCGCTCGCTTGCGTGTCCCAGTTGCTCAGCAGTTTGCTTTCTTCACCGGCAAACACGTTGTAGCGCCAGCGTTCGTCAAGGTTGCGCCAGTTGTTGGGCTTGTACACCAGCTCCTGGGTGGTGGAGGTGATCTGGCCGTCTTCGACCAGCCGCACTTCCACCTCATAGATGCCGCCGGGCAACGGTCGCGTGTCGAGGGTCTGCAGACCGGCCGGCACCGATTGCGTATTGATCAGCAAACCGTCACGCCAGATCTCCACCGAACCCTGGCGGTTGGCGGTCACGTAGATCGGGTAGACGCTGGGCATCGGACTGTTGATCGCCAGGCTGTCGGAGCTGCCGTACATGACGCCGACCGCCGTATCGGGACTTGTGCCGAACGTGCGCGGCTGGCGCGTCAGGCCTTCGGAATTGGGGGTGAAATAGCCCACGCGAAAGAAACTGCCTTGCAGTTCGCGCTGGGTGTGCAGCTCGTGGACGGCGTGATAAAGCTTGTCGTCAGGGCCGCCGAGCCGGGCCATTTGCAGGTTGAGCGTCTGGCTCCAGTTGCCCAGGCTGGCACTGGCTTCAAGACCAAAGCGCCCGCCGAGGTCCTGATCCTGGCCACCATTGAGGTTGAGCTGGTTGCGCACCATCAGGCCGCTGCTGCCGCCGCTCGGCTGCTCGTAATAGCGCTTGGCTTCAACGTCGCGCTCGGCGTTTTCGGTGACGATCGAGACCAGTGAGTTTTCCAGGTTGTAATGCACGGCCAGAAACTGCTCCGGGCACGAACCGCTGCACGCGCCCAGGGGCACGCCGGGCTTGAGGAAGCTTGCCCATTTTTCCCGCTCGGCGGGGCCGAAACGGTTTTCGCTGGTGTCGGTGAATTCGAGAAGCGTGATGCGATCATCGCGGGACAACACCACCATGGCCTCACCCAGCGGCTGCTGGTCGACTTCGACCCGCACCGCCAGCGGCACATCAAAGAAATGCTCCTCGAAATCCGCCGGCAAGCCCTTGGCCTGCGCCAACAGACTACGTGGCGTAGTACCGGCGGTGTTGGATGCGACGGCTGCGCTGGCACAAAACAACAGCGCAAGTGCAGCCGCGATGGGGGTCATCGGGAACATGAACTCGTACTCTGATTGACTGACTATGAAAGTCCGTCGGGGCAAACATCACTGCCTGCCCCGTCGGTTGACGCCGCTCGTGAAAAGCGAGCGTTTTGAATCCGGTCAGTCGATCAGTTGCCGCCAACCGGTGGCACGGCGTCGAAGATCATCGCCACGGAACCGGTGTAGTCACCCGGCTCGAAGTTGCTGCCCTTGGCGGAGATTTTCAGCGGTGCGCGATAGTTGACATCGGACTCGGCTTCACCAACGACCAGTTGTGGAGTCAGTGTCAGTTCCTTGTTGTTGAGCATCACTTGCAGTTCGATCGAAGTGCTGCCAGCGACCAGTTTCGGCAAGCTTTCCAGGCTGGCGTGAACCGAACCGTTGTTGTTGCGCACGTCGAAGAAACCGTTAACTTCGGCCATCTTGCCGGTGGTCGGCTGGTAGCTCATGTCCTGGTCCTTGTTGACCAGATCAGGATCGGTCGGCACCACGTAGAAGCCGTTGGTTGGCACGTGAGCGACGAGGCTGATGGAGTGCGAGGCTTCGCCCGCGGCGAAGGCGGTGGAGGTCATTGCCAGAAGAGCCAGTGGGGCAGCGATTGCGAATTTCTTGAGCATCGTTCAGTACCTGTTTGCTGTATATAAGGGGTTGTCATCGAAAGTTCATAAACCCTTGCCCCAGCAACTGCCGGATCAACTTGAACTTTCAACGGTGGGCATCATCGGCTGTTGACTCTGGAATGTAAGCAGGCAACTTCCGACAAACGCGTAGTTAAACAACCCCGCACCCCGCCAGAAAAAAGAACGAAAAACAGATACTTGCGATATTCGCTGTAAGTTACGCCCTACACACAGTTTATCGGGAAAAACCATACAGCAACTTGGGCGCTTTAACTCGGTAACTTTCGAGGAATTAGAATATATACTCAAGTGCAACTAGAGCGTTAACTTTAACTTCTTGGTCACGGCTTATCTTCCACGTCGAAAACATTCATCGGCGTTTTTCAAGGTGCGACCACTCGTCCGGCCAGGCCAATCCGGAGCCAGAAACGGCTTGCACGGACCTTAAGATATATCTTAAGTTGTATCTAAATACGACGAGAGAGAAAGCGAAAAATGAGAGACCATCATTCCCCCCACCGCGAACACGGTGATGGCCGCGACGGCTTCGAGAAGCGCCCCGGTCGCGAACGCGGTGGCCGTGGCCCGCGTGTTTTTGCCCCCGGTGATTTGAAGTTGCTGCTGTTGGCGTTGATCGCCGAACAGCCGTGCCATGGCTACGACCTGATCCGCCAGATCGAAGGCATGTTCGACGGCGCCTACAGCCCCAGCCCCGGGGTGATCTACCCGACCCTGACGTTTCTGGAAGAGAGCGACCTGATCGTCGGCGATGCCGAGGCCGGCAAAAAGCGTTACAGCGTGACCGACGCCGGTCGTCTGTCTTTGAGTGAACAAGCGGTGGCGCTCGACGGCGTTCGCATGCGCATCGACGTCAGCAAGCGCTCGCTGCGCGGCCATGACCGACCGCCGGAAATCCACGAAGCCGTGCACAACCTGCGTCATGCCCTGCAGTTGCACCATGGCCGCTGGAGCGCCGAGGAAATCCTGCGCGTGCGCGACCTGCTCAATGACACCGCCAAAGCCATCGTGGACGGCCCTGCCGTTCCACCTGCCCCGGAGAAAGCCGAATGACCGCAGTCGATACTCAAACCATCCACCGCGTAATGCATGAGATCAAACGGCGCAAACTTGAAGTTTTACGCGTCACCGAGCTGACCCCGCGCATGCGCCGCATCACCCTCGGCGGGCCGGAGCTGGCCGGGTTCATCAGCCTGGGCACGGACGATCACGTCAAACTGCTGTTCCCGCAGAACGCCGAACAAGCCGCGGCGCTGGAGACCCTGCAGCTCGGCGCCGGCAAGGACAACGGCCCGATGCCCGAGATGCGCGACTACACGCCGCGCCGCTACGATCTGGAAAAATTGGAGCTGGACATCGATTTCGTCCTGCACGGCGACGGCCCTGCCTCGACCTGGGCCGAGCAGGCACAACCCGGGCAGTTCCTGCACATCGGCGGGCCGCGCGGCTCGATGATCGTGCCGGACATCTTCGACAGCTACCTGCTGATCGGCGACGAAACCGCCCTCCCCGCCATCGCCCGCCGCCTCGAAAACCTCGCGGCCAATCGCAAGGCGCTGGTGGTGATCGAAGTGGAAAACGGCGCTGAACAGCAAATGCTCGAAAGCGCGGCGCAGTTCAATGTGATCTGGGTACTGCGCGAAGGTGGCAAGGACAACCTGCTGACCACGGTCAAACAACTGCAGGTGCCCAAGGGCAATCTGTATGCATGGGTAGCGACGGAGACCAAGGTCTCACGGCAGATTCGCCGGGTGCTGATCGATGAGCATGGGCTGGATGAACAGTTCATCAAGGCTGTCGGCTACTGGCGCGCGGAAGGCTCGGAAGAGGAGTAATGCTCCCCTGTAGGAGTGAGCCTGCTCGCGATAGCGGTCTGACAGTCGATATCTCAGGTGACTGACACACCGCGATC
>NZ_QETJ01000111.1:0-16364 GCF_003105095.1 Pseudomonas sp. NDM
GATCTTGCTTTTGCTCTGGCTCTCGATCTTTTGCCCCTTCGGCAGGCTTCGTTACGGGATCGATCCTGGCGTGGGAGCGCAGCGACCGTACGACGCAGTCGTACACAGCGAGAGTAGGTGCAGCGAAGCCAACCGGAGCCGCTGCGCCCGGATCGGTCCCGTTACGAAGGTACCCCGAGCCCCAGCGAGCGGGCCGTACGCCGGGGCAAAGCCTTTTGCTTACTTTTCGGCGTTTGGAAAAGTGAGTCGCTGTAAGAGCGAAACCGCCAGCCGCAGCACCGAGAAAACGGATATTCACCCAAAACCCCAATAGCCTGGTCGGCCCAGAGGCCGCCAAGGCCGGCAAAAAACAAAACCCCCGACAAACCAGAAGTCTGTCGGGGGTTTCTTTTGCCTGAAGATCCCAGGCGTCTCGCAACGCCTGGGATCAGCTCAGCTTATTGGCAAGCTTCGCAATCCGGCTCGTCAATCGCGCAAGCCTTTGGCACTGGCGCCGGACCTGCCGGAGCGGCCAGGACCGAATCGTCGCCATGGTTGCCGCCGCTGGAAACAGCGTTCAGCTTGCCGGTGTTGATGGTCGACTTCTCGGTGCTGGTCGCGGCCAGGGCACGGAGGTAGTAAGTGGTTTTCAGACCACGGTACCAGGCCATGCGGTAGGTCACGTCGAGCTTCTTGCCCGATGCGCCGGCGATGTACAGGTTCAGCGACTGGGCCTGGTCGATCCACTTCTGACGACGGCTGGCGGCGTCAACGATCCACTTGGTGTCCACTTCGAACGCGGTCGCGTAGAGCTCTTTGAGTTCTTGCGGGATGCGCTCGATCTGCTGCACCGAACCGTCGTAGTACTTCAGGTCGTTGATCATCACCGAGTCCCACAGACCGCGAGCTTTCAGGTCGCGAACCAGGTACGGGTTGATCACGGTGAATTCGCCCGACAGGTTCGATTTCACGTAGAGGTTCTGGTAGGTCGGTTCGATCGACTGCGAGACGCCAGTGATGTTAGCGATGGTCGCGGTCGGGGCGATGGCCATGATGTTCGAGTTACGGATACCTTTCTGTACACGGGCGCGAACCGGTGCCCAGTCCAGGGTTTCATTCAGGTCGACATCGATGTACTTCTGGCCACGTTGCTCGATCAGGATCTGTTGCGAATCCAGCGGCAGGATGCCCTTGGACCACAGCGAACCGTTGAACGTCTCGTAAGCACCGCGCTCGTCGGCCAGGTCGCAGGACGCCTGGATCGCATAGTAGCTGACCGCTTCCATCGACTTGTCGGCGAACTCGACGGCAGCGTCGGAGCCGTAGGCGATGTGCTGCAGGTACAGAGCGTCCTGGAAGCCCATGATGCCCAGACCGACCGGACGGTGGCGGAAGTTGGAGTTCTTCGCTTGCGGCACCGAGTAGTAGTTGATGTCGATCACGTTATCGAGCATGCGCACGGCGGTGTTCACGGTGCGTTGCAGCTTGGCGGTATCGAGCTTGCCGTCGACGATGTGGTTCGGCAGGTTGATCGAGCCCAGGTTGCAAACGGCGATCTCGTCCTTGTTGGTGTTCAAGGTGATCTCTGTGCACAGGTTCGAGCTGTGGACCACGCCGACGTGCTGCTGCGGGCTGCGCAGGTTGCACGGGTCCTTGAACGTCAGCCATGGGTGGCCGGTTTCGAACAGCATGGACAGCATCTTGCGCCACAGGTCTTTGGCCTGGATGGTCTTGAACAGCTTGACCTTGCCCGGGTACTCGGTCAGCGCTTCGTAGTACTCGTAGCGCTCTTCGAAGGCTTTACCGGTCAGGTCGTGCAGGTCCGGTACTTCCGATGGCGAGAACAGGGTCCACTTGCCGTCATCGAAGACACGCTTCATGAACAGGTCAGGGATCCAGTTGGCGGTGTTCATGTCGTGGGTACGACGACGATCATCACCGGTGTTCTTGCGCAGCTCGATGAACTCTTCGATGTCCATGTGCCAGGTTTCCAGGTAGGCACACACAGCGCCTTTGCGCTTGCCACCCTGGTTCACGGCCACAGCGGTGTCGTTCACCACTTTGAGGAACGGCACCACGCCTTGCGACTTGCCGTTGGTGCCCTTGATGTACGAACCCAGTGCACGCACTGGCGTCCAGTCGTTGCCCAGGCCGCCGGCAAACTTCGACAGCATGGCATTGTCGTGGATCGCGTGATAGATGCCCGACAGGTCATCCGGCACGGTGGTCAGGTAGCAGCTCGACAGCTGTGGACGCAGGGTACCGGCGTTGAACAGGGTCGGGGTCGAAGCCATGTAGTCGAACGAGGACAGCAGGTTGTAGAACTCGATCGCACGGTCTTCTTTCTGCTTCTCTTCGATCGCAAGACCCATGGCCACGCGCATGAAGAAGATCTGCGGCAGTTCGAAACGCACGCCATCCTTGTGGATGAAGTAACGGTCGTACAGGGTCTGCAGGCCGAGGTAAGTGAATTGCTGATCGCGTTCGTGGTTGATCGCCTTGCCCAGTTTTTCCAGGTCGAAGGTGGCCAGCACAGGGTTCAGCAGTTCGAACTCGATACCTTTGGCGATGTAGGCCGGCAGTGCCTTGGCGTACAGGTCGGCCATTTCGTGATGGGTGGCGCTTTCGGCGACTTCGAGGAAGTTCAGGCCTTCGGCACGCAGGGTGTCCATCAGCAGGCGGGCGGTGACGAACGAGTAGTTCGGCTCGCGCTCGACCAGGGTACGGGCGGTCATTACCAGGGCGGTGTTGACGTCGGTCAGGGCCACGCCGTCGTACAGGTTCTTCAGGGTTTCGCGCTGGATCAGGTCGCCGTCGACTTCTTCCAGACCTTCGCAGGCCTCGGTGACGATGGTGTTCAGGCGGCCCATGTCCAGCGGCGCGAGGCTGCCGTCGGCGCGGGTGATGCGGATCGACGGGTGTGCATTGACGGCTGCTTCGGCCGGGGCGTGGGCAGCGCGCTCTTTCGAACGGCCGTCACGGTAGATCACGTAGTCACGCGCGACTTTCTGCTCGCCGGCGCGCATCAGGGCCAGTTCGACCTGGTCCTGGATTTCTTCGATGTGGATGGTGCCACCCGATGGCATGCGACGCTTGAAAGTCGCGGTGACCTGCTCGGTCAGGCGTGCAACGGTATCGTGGATTCGCGACGAAGCGGCAGCGGTGCCGCCCTCAACTGCGAGAAACGCTTTGGTGATAGCGACGGTGATCTTGTCATCGGTGTAAGGAACGACAGTGCCATTACGCTTGATCACGCGCAGCTGGCCAGGCGCGGTGGCTGCCAGATCCGAAGTCGAATCGGCGGCCTGCGGCAAGGTGCCCTGCGGGTTCTCGCGAGTTGTGTCGGTTTGCATGGGGGGTGGTCTCCACATTCTCTATGTTTGTTTGGCACCGTCATGGTGCTCACCGTTCTGTACCGAAGCACTGCAACCGACGGGCGTCGGCATTACAAACTTCGGAACAGTAGGAAAAAGGCTGCAACGCCGCATCCTTGCCGAAGTTTTGGTCGTGAGCCGAAGCTCGCTACCGGATTCCTTCGCGGGTGACAGTCATGACTGCAACACCCATACCGTTTTGTCCGTTTCGGACCAAATAAAACGGTGCCATCCGCCAGTGCGGTTCGGACTTGAAAAAACTCGTTCGTTCTACCGGAAACTGGCCATAAAGCACTTGAGTTTCAGGTCTGAAATGTGGTTGGGCGATTTTGACGAAAACCCCATATGTAGGGTCTGCGTTTTCGCGGTGCTACAAGATAATGCGTTTCAGGGGAGGATTGCAACGTACTACCTGTGGATAAGCCTGTGCGTAATTTGTGTAAGAAACAGGGAAAACGCGTGTAGGCCGCGAACCTGCTGAGCCAGACCGTTTGTCACTGTTTTTTTGCCTGGAAAAACGCTTCAGCGGTTTTTTAAGGGCGCGAACCCTACCACAGAATTTCGCCTTGTCCGAACGCATTTACCGACTTGTTTTCCGGGTGACCGGCGTTTATACAATCGCTGGGTGCACGGGCATTTTTATCCTCCCGAAACATGACAAATGAACGGGAGGAGGGACCGCGTTCATTCAGCACAGCCTTCTCATATCAATAAAAACAGCAAGCAGAGGTCACCGGTGGAGCAACAAACCTGGCAGGTATTGATCGTCGAGGATGACCAGCGACTGGCCGAGCTGACCCGCGATTACCTGCAAGCCAATGGCCTGCGCGTGGAGATCGAAGGCAACGGTGCGTTGGCGGCGGCGCGGATCATCAAGGAGCAACCGGATCTGGTGATCCTCGATCTGATGCTGCCCGGCGAGGATGGCCTGAGCATTTGCCGCAAGGTGCGCGACCGGTACGACGGGCCGATCCTGATGCTCACCGCGCGCACCGACGACGCCGATCAGATCCACGGCCTCGACCTCGGTGCCGACGATTACGTGTGCAAACCGGTGCGCCCGCGCTTGTTGCTGGCGCGCATCCAGGCGTTGCTGCGACGCAGTGACACACCCGAGCCGGTCGCGGAAAAATCCCGTCGCCTGCAATTCGGTCCGCTGGTGGTCGACAACGCGTTGCGCGAAGCCTGGTTGAGCGACAACGGCATCGAGTTGACCAGCGCCGAGTTCGACCTGCTCTGGCTGCTGGTCTCCAACGCCGGGCGGATTCTTTCGCGCGAAGAAATCTTCACTGCCCTGCGCGGCATCGGCTACGACGGCCAGGATCGCTCGATCGATGTGCGCATCTCGCGCATCCGCCCGAAAATCGGCGATGACCCCGACCATCCGCGCCTGATCAAGACCATCCGCAGCAAAGGCTACCTGTTCGTTCCTGAAGCCTGCGCAGACCTGGCTCTGTGAATTCGATTTTCCTGCGCATCTATGGCGGCATGTGCGCCGCGCTGATTCTGGTGGCGGTGCTTGGCGTGCTGGCGCTGAACCTGCTCAATCAGGTGCGCAGCGAGCAATACCGCGAGCGCCTGGCCCACGGCACGTTCTCGCTGATGGCCGATAACCTGCAACCGATGAACCAGACCGAGCGCCATCGCGCTCTGCTGGTGTGGGAGCGGCTGCTCGGTATTCCGCTGACGCTGAAGAAATTCGCCGAAACCGACCTCGATCTGGCCCAGCGTACCCGCGTGCTGCGCGGTCAGGCGCTGGTCGAGCAGACCGGGCCGCACGCGGCCAAGGTCTATCGGCTGATCAGCGAAAAAGAGCAGCTTGTACTGGTAGGAGAGGTGCAGCAGATCAGCGAGCAACTGGCTCGGGCGACTATTTACCTGCTCGCCGATGAACTGGTGCGGGTGCCGGTCGGCGAACAGCCCAGACGTCTTGCGCAGATAAAGCAGGAAAAGGGTTTCGGCTTCGATCTGCGTCTGGTCACGGTGAATGACGCCGACATGGACGAAGACCAGAGCCGCCGGGTGGCCGAGGGCGACACGGTGATGGCGCTGGGCAAGGGCGGTGATTCGATTCGCGTGTTTGCCGGCATGGTCGGTACGCCGTGGGTGCTGGAAATCGGCCCGCTGTATCAAATGAATCCGTACCCGCCGGAATGGCTGGTGCTGATCGCCGCGCTGGGGCTGACGCTGATCGGTCTCATCGTCTATTTATTGGTGCGTCAGCTTGAGCGGCGTCTGCGCGGCCTCGAAGCGGCGGCCACGCGCATTGCCAAGGGCAGTCTGGAAACCCGCGTGCCGGCGCGTGGCGCCGACTCGGTCGGGCGTCTGGCATCGGCGTTCAATGGCATGGCTGAGCATCTGCAACAGTTGCTGGCGATCCAGCGTGAACTGGTGCGCGCGGTCTCCCATGAACTGCGCACGCCAGTGGCGCGCCTGCGTTTCGGTCTGGAAATGATCGGCACGGCGACCACCCCGCAAGCGCTGGAGAAATACCGCGAAGGCATGGATCACGACATCGAGGACCTCGATAAGCTGGTCGACGAAATGCTCACCTACGCGCGACTGGAACAGGGCTCGCCAGCGCTGACTTTCCAGCGCATCGATCTGGATGCGCTGGTCAATCAGGTGATCGAGGAGCTGGCGCCGCTACGCGCCGAGGTCACGGTGCAGCGCGGTTTGTGCCTGTCGTCCGCCGACAACGACGGCGCGTGGGTCGAGGCCGAGCCGCGTTATCTGCATCGGGCGCTGCAGAACCTGGTGGGCAACGCGATGCGCCATGCCCAATCACAGGTGACGGTGAGTTATCAGGTCGGCCAGTTGCGCTGTCGCATCGACGTCGAGGACGACGGACCGGGCGTGCCGGAAGTGGCGTGGGAGCGGATCTTCACGCCGTTCCTGCGCCTGGACGACAGCCGCACGCGGGCGTCGGGCGGGCATGGCCTAGGGTTGTCGATCGTGCGGCGGATCATTCACTGGCACGACGGCCGGGCGATCATTGGCAAGAGCAAGAGTCTGGGCGGGGCGTGTTTCAGTCTGAGTTGGCCGAGGAATCAGGAGCGCCGGTAGGTTGTGTGTTGGCAGGGCTGGCCTTATCGCGAGCAGGCTCACTCCTACAAAAGCGAAACAATCGATATCCAGAACAATCCACAGAGGTTGAATCATGGCGGTTAACAACGAACGTGCAGGCAGTACTCCGTTGATCGAAAGGCGTTCGATCGACTACATCCCGGAAGCGGAAAGACACGGTCGTCTGTTCAGTCAGTTCACCCTGTGGATGGGCGCCAACCTGCAGATTACTGCGATCGTCACCGGGGCCTTGGCCGTGGTGCTCGGCGGTGATGTGTTCTGGTCGTTGATCGGTTTGTTGATCGGTCAATTGCTCGGCGGTGGCGTGATGGCGCTGCATGCCGCGCAAGGGCCGAAACTGGGCTTGCCGCAAATGATCTCCAGCCGCGTGCAGTTCGGCGTTTATGGCGCGGCGATTCCGATCGTGCTGGTGTGCCTGATGTACCTCGGCTTCACCGCCACCGGGACGGTGCTGTCCGGGCAGGCGCTGGGTCAGTTGTTTGGTGTCAGCGATAGCGTTGGCATCCTGATTTTCGCCAGTGTCATCGTGCTGGTCACGGTGCTCGGCTATCGGGTGATTCACTGGATCGGCCGCGTCGCCAGTGTCATTGGCGTGATCGCGTTCGTGTTCCTGTTCTGGCGGCTGATGAGCCAGACCGACGTCGGCGCACTCCTGCAGATTCGCCATTTCAGCTGGAGCAGTTTCCTGTTGGCGGTGTCGCTGGCAGCTTCCTGGCAGATCGCGTTCGGTCCTTATGTGGCGGACTATTCTCGCTACTTGCCGAGCGCCACTTCGGCGGTGAAAACCTTTTTCGCCGCTGGCGCAGGCTCGGTGATCGGCGCGCAAGTGGCGATGATCCTCGGCGTGTTTGCTGCCGCATCGGCCAACGGTCAATTCGCAGGCCATGAGGTCGCCTACATCGTCGGGCTCGGCGGTACCGGCGCCACCGCCTCGCTGCTGTATTTCAGCATCGCGTTCGGCAAGGTGACCATTTCGACGCTGAACTCCTACGGCAGCTTCATGTGTATTGCGACCATCATCAGTGGCTTCAAAGGACACCTGACGGTTACCCGTATGCAGCGGCTGGTGTTCGTGCTGTTCATCGTCGGCGCGGCGACGCTGATCGCCCTGCTCGGACAGCACTCATTCCTCGGTGCGTTCAAGTCGTTCATCCTGTTTCTGCTGGCCTTCTTCACCCCGTGGAGCGCGATCAATCTGGTCGACTACTACTGCATCACCCGCGAGCGCTACGACGTGCCGGCGCTGGCCGATCCGAACGGTCGCTACGGCCGCTGGAACCTGCTCGGTATCAGCGTCTATGTGTTCGGCGTACTGGTACAGCTGCCGTTCATCTCGACCAAGTTCTACACCGGCCCGTTGGTAGCAGCTCTTGGTGATGTCGACATTTCCTGGATCATCGGCCTGGTGCTGCCGGCCGCCGTCTATTACTTCTGCGCGAAAAAATGGCACAGCGCAGTGCCCGATCAGCTGATTCTGCCGGTCGAGCAGAACAGCGTCGTACAAGCAAAAACCAGCGGGACCGGTCGCGCTGCGGCGCAGGCCTGATCTGGACGTGGACCAGGCTGGATGCCTCTTGAACTGCCGTAAGCCCATTCATGATTAGGAGCGTCACGACAATGAAATCGAACAAGACCCTGCTGACCACATTGCTGTCCATGGGCCTGTTGGCCAGTGCCGGTGCGACCCAAGCCGCCGGCTGGTGCGAATCGGGCAAACCGGTGAAATTCGCCGGGCTGAACTGGGAAAGCGGCATGCTCCTGACCGACGTGCTACAAGTGGTGCTGGAGAAAGGTTACGGCTGCAAGACCGACAGCCTGCCGGGCAATTCCATCACCATGGAAAACGCCCTGAGCAGCAACGATATTCAAGTGTTCGCCGAAGAGTGGGTCGGCCGCAGCGAGGTCTGGAACAAGGCCGAGAAGGCCGGCAAGGTCGTCGGTGTCGGCGCGCCGGTAGTGGGCGCTGTCGAAGGCTGGTACGTGCCGCGTTACGTGATCGAAGGCGACGCCAAGCGCAAGCTCGAGGCGAAAGCCCCGGACCTGAAAAACATCGCTGATCTGGGCAAGTATTCCGCCGTGTTCAAGGATGCCGAAGAGCCGTCCAAGGGCCGCTTCTACAACTGCCCGGCCGGCTGGACCTGCGAGCTCGACAACAGCGAGATGCTCAAGAGCTACGGCCTGGAAAACAGCTACACCAACTTCCGTCCGGGCACAGGACCTGCGCTGGATGCAGCGGTGCTGTCGAGCTACAAGCGTGGCGAGCCGATTCTCTTCTACTACTGGTCGCCGACCCCGCTGATGGGCCAGATCGACGCGGTCAAACTCGAAGAGAAACCGGGCGTCGACAAGACAGTGACCATCAAGGTCGGCCTGTCGAAAACCTTCCACGAAGAAGCCCCGGAACTGGTCGCCGTGCTGGAGAAGGTCAACCTGCCGATCGACCTGCTCAACCAGAACCTCGGGCGCATGGCCAAGGAACGCATCGAGTCGGCAAAACTGGCGAAAATCTTCCTCAAGGAACATCCTGAAGTCTGGCACGCATGGGTGAGCGACGACGCAGCCAGGAAAATCGACGCGGCCTTGTAGGTCAGGTTTACCCGGCTGCCAGCCACGGCAGCCGGACGCTTGATCGCAACCCCTTGATTGAGAGTCCCTTATGTTTCCCGAAAGCTTTACTTTTTCCATCGCCGACTGGGTCAACGGTTGGGTCGATTCGCTGGTCACCAACTACGGCGACGTGTTCCGCCACATCTCCGACACGCTGTTGTGGGCCATCGTCAGTCTCGAAGGTCTGCTGCGTGCGGCGCCGTGGTGGCTGATGCTGGCGATCGTCGGCGTCATCGCCTGGCACGCCACGCGCAAAGTCGTCACCACCGCGGTGATTGTCGGTCTGCTGTTTCTGGTGGGCGCGGTCGGCCTCTGGGACAAACTCATGCAGACCCTGGCGCTGATGATGGTCGCGACGATCATATCGGTGCTGATCGGCATTCCGCTGGGGATTCTCTCGGCGCGCAGCAATCGCCTGCGTTCGGTACTGATGCCGTTGCTCGACATCATGCAGACCATGCCGAGTTTCGTGTACCTGATCCCGGTGCTGATGCTGTTCGGGCTGGGCAAGGTACCGGCGATTTTTGCCACGGTGATCTACGCCGCGCCACCGCTGATTCGCCTGACTGACCTGGGCATTCGCCAGGTCGACGGCGAAGTCATGGAGGCGATCAATGCCTTCGGCGCCAACCGTTGGCAGCAATTGTTCGGCGTGCAATTGCCGCTGGCGTTGCCGAGCATCATGGCTGGCATCAACCAGACCACGATGATGGCCCTGTCGATGGTGGTCATCGCTTCGATGATCGGCGCCCGTGGCCTCGGTGAAGACGTGCTGGTGGGCATTCAGACACTCAACGTCGGTCGTGGCCTCGAAGCCGGGCTGGCGATCGTGATTCTCGCTGTGGTCATCGACCGCATCACTCAAGCGTACGGTCGGCCACGCCACGAGGTGAGCAAATGAGCAACGCAAGCGTGAGCAAGATCGAAGTGCGCAACGTCTTCAAGATTTTCGGCAACCGCGCCAAGGATGCGCTGGCCATGGTCGGCCAGGGCAAGAGCAAGGATCAGGTGCTCAACGAAACCGGTTGCGTGGTCGGCGTGAACGACTTGTCGCTGAGCATCGGCACCGGCGAAATCTTTGTGATCATGGGCCTGTCCGGCTCGGGCAAATCCACCCTGGTGCGCCACTTCAATCGGCTGATCGACCCCACCAGCGGGGCGATTCTGGTGGATGGTGAGGACATCCTGCAGTACGACATGGAAGCGCTGCGCGAATTTCGTCGGCACAAGATCAGCATGGTGTTCCAGAGCTTTGGCCTGCTGCCGCACAAGAGCGTGCTCGACAACGTCGCCTATGGCCTGAAAGTGCGTGGCGAGAGCAAGCAGGTCTGCGCCGAACGCGCGCTGCACTGGATCAACACCGTGGGCCTCAAAGGCTACGAAAACAAATACCCGCACCAGCTCTCCGGCGGCATGCGTCAGCGCGTCGGCCTCGCCCGGGCGTTGGCGGCGGACACCGACATCATTCTGATGGACGAAGCCTTCAGCGCGCTGGATCCGCTGATCCGCGCGGAGATGCAGGACCAGTTGCTGGAACTGCAAAAAACCCTGCACAAGACCATCGTCTTCATCACCCACGACCTCGACGAGGCCGTGCGCATCGGCAATCGCATCGCGATTCTCAAGGATGGCCGGTTGATTCAGGTCGGTACGCCAAGAGAGATCCTGCATTCGCCGGCGGATGAGTATGTCGACCGGTTTGTGCAGCGGCGGGCGGCGGTGGTTTAGAAGGATTCGCGGTGAGACAGCTTTTGTGGCGAGGGAGCTTGCTCGCGCTCGAGCGCGCAGCGGTCGCAGAATTTCGGGCCTGCTTCGCAGTCCAGCGGGAGCAAGCTCCCTCGCCACAGGAATTCATGCAGCAACAGAATTTGTATGAGGCTTCAGATGTCCCAGGCTGAAAAAATCGTCATCACCGGTGCTCATCTGCGTTGGCAGGACGTGGTCGCGGTCGCCCGTCACGGTGCGCTGCTGGAACTGTCCAGCGACACTTGGGCGCGCATCGACAACGCTCAGGCGATCGTCCAGCGTATCGTCGCCAGCGGCGAGCGCGCCTATGGCGTCAATACCGGTCTGGGCGGCCTGTCCAACGTTTCGTTGCAGGACGAACAGCTCAGCCAGCTCTCGCGCAACACCTTGCTCAGCCACGCTTGCGGGGTCGGCCCGGTCCTCAGTGATGAGCAGACCCGCGCAATCATCTGCGCCGCGATCCACAACTACAGCCACGGTAAATCCGGCCTGCATCGGCGCGTGGTCGAAGGTCTGCTGGCGCTGCTCAATCGCGACATCACCCCGCAAGTGCCGGCGCAGGGTTCGGTGGGGTACCTCACGCACATGGCGCACGTCGGTATCGCGCTGCTCGGCGTTGGTCATGTCAGCTATCGCGGTCAGATCATGCCGGCGCAGCAGGCACTGGCCGAAGAAGGCTTGAAACCTGTGCAATTGGGCGCGAAGGACGGTTTGTGTCTGGTCAACGGCACGCCGTGCATGACCGGCCTCAGCTGTCTGGCGATTGCCGATGCCACGCGCCTGTTGCAATGGGCCGATGTCATCGGTGCGATGAGCTTCGAAGCCCAGCGCGGCCAGATCGATGCCTTCGATGCCGAGATCATCGCGCTCAAGCCGCATCCGGGCATGCAGCAGGTCGGCAACAACCTGCGCGCCTTGCTCGATGGCAGCGAAGTGATCGCCGCGAGCAAAGGCATTCGCACTCAGGACGCGCTGAGCATCCGCTCGATCCCGCAGGTGCACGGCGCCGCGCGTGATCAACTGGAGCACGCAATCAAACAGGTCGAAGCCGAGCTCAACGGCTGCACCGACAAT
This sequence comes from Pseudomonas sp. NDM, assembly GCF_003105095.1. Lineage (NCBI taxonomy): Bacteria > Pseudomonadati > Pseudomonadota > Gammaproteobacteria > Pseudomonadales > Pseudomonadaceae > Pseudomonas > Pseudomonas sp. NDM. Next base: position 11,868 of record NZ_QETJ01000111.1, read on the forward strand.
CCGCTGCTGCTCGGCACCCCGGACGATTTCCGGGTGATGTCGCAGGCCAACCCGCACGGCCAATCGGTGGCGATGGCCGCCGATCTGCTGGCGATTGCCATGGCCGAGATCGGCTCGATTGCCGAGCGTCGTCTCGACCGTCTGGTCAACCCGCACGTCAGCGGTCTGCCAGCGTTTCTGGTGGCCAACCCCGGGGTCAACTCGGGGATGATGATCGTGCAGTACGTCGCCGCTTCGCTGTGTGCGGAAAACCGCCAGTTGGCGCAACCGGCGGTACTCGACAACTACATCACCTCGGGCCTGCAGGAAGACCACCTGAGCATGGGCACCAACGCCGCGCTGAAGCTGCACCGCGCCCTGGAAAACTGCACGCAGATCCTCGCGATTGAATATCTGCTGGCGGCGCAGGCGTTTGAGTTCCTCAAGGAACAGCGCTTTGGGGCTGGCACCGATGTCGCCTGGCGCCTGCTGCGCGAAACCGTCCCTGCCTACGATCAGGATCGCTGGCTGGCGCCGGATATTGCTGCCGCTGCGAGCGTCTTGAAAGTCCCGAATCTGCCGCACAACGTTTTACCGAATTTGCACTGACAACTGCCCATACCAGCGTGCCAAGGCGTGGATCGTTCACAAGACGAGAAACGACGGATAACGGAATGCTCCGGAGCGACTGGTAGTTAATAACAATGCCTAACAGGAGCATTTTAATGACTGCGCTGAACCTGATCCCCGGCCAACTGAGCCTGGCCCAACTGCGTAACGTCTTCCAGCATCCGGTCACCTTGACCCTCGACAACAGCGCCAGCGCGCAGATCGAGGCCAGCGTCGCCTGCGTCGAGCAGATCCTCGCCGAGAACCGCACCGCCTATGGCATCAACACCGGTTTCGGCCTGCTGGCCTCGACGCGCATCGCCAGCGAAGACCTGGAGAACCTGCAGCGTTCGCTGGTGCTCTCGCATGCTGCCGGCGTCGGCCAGCCGATCAGCGACGACCTTGTGCGACTGATCATGGTGCTCAAGGTCAACAGCCTCAGCCGCGGTTTCTCCGGCATCCGTCGGCAGGTGATCGACGCGCTGATTGCGCTGATCAATGCCGAGGTCTATCCGCACATTCCGCTGAAAGGTTCGGTCGGCGCGTCGGGGGATCTGGCGCCGTTGGCGCACATGTCGCTGGTGCTGCTCGGCGAGGGCAAGGCGCGCTACAAGGGCGAATGGCTGGAGGCGACCGAAGCGCTGAAAGTCGCCGGCCTGACACCGCTGACCCTGGCGGCGAAAGAAGGTCTGGCGCTGCTCAACGGTACTCAGGTTTCCACCGCGTTTGCGCTGCGCGGTTTGTTCGAAGGCGAAGATCTGTTTGCCGGTGCATTGGCGCTCGGCAGTCTCACCGTTGAAGCCGTGCTCGGTTCGCGCTCGCCGTTCGACGCGCGCATTCACGCCGCACGTGGGCAGAAAGGTCAGATCGATGCCGCCGCTGCTTATCGTGACCTGCTCGGTGAGCGCAGCGAAGTCTCAGCCTCGCACCAGAACTGCGACAAGGTCCAAGACCCGTATTCGCTGCGCTGCCAGCCACAAGTCATGGGCGCCTGCCTGACCCAGTTCCGGCAGGCCGCTGAAGTGCTGGCGGTCGAAGCCAACGCGGTTTCCGACAACCCGTTGGTATTCGCCGCTGAAGGCGATGTGATTTCCGGCGGCAACTTCCACGCCGAACCGGTGGCCATGGCCGCTGACAATCTGGCTCTGGCGATCGCCGAAATCGGCTCGCTGAGCGAACGGCGCATCTCGCTGATGATGGACAAGCACATGTCGCAACTGCCGCCGTTCCTCGTCGCCAACGGCGGGGTGAACTCCGGTTTCATGATTGCCCAGGTGACCGCAGCGGCACTGGCCAGCGAGAACAAGGCGCTGGCCCATCCGCATTCGGTGGACAGCCTGCCGACCTCGGCCAACCAGGAAGACCACGTATCGATGGCCCCGGCTGCCGGCAAACGCCTGTGGGAAATGGCCGAGAACACCCGCGGGATTCTCGCCGTGGAGTGGCTGGCGGCGGTCCAGGGCCTGGATCTGCGCAACGGCCTGAAGACCTCGCCGAAGCTGGAACAGGCGCGGGCGATCCTGCGCAGGGAAGTGCCGTTTTATGAGAAGGACCGGTTTTTTGCGCCGGATATCAATGCGGCGACTGAATTGCTGGCGTCGCGGTGTTTGACCGAGCTGGTTTCGGTGAAGCTTTTGCCGAGCCTGTAAAAACCAGCCCTCACCCCAGCCCTCTCCCGGAGGGAGAGGGAGCCGATCTCTGCGAGCTTCAAGACCTGAGTTCGGCTCAAGACTCTCTGGTCGATGTAGCTCGACAGAACAACCCAGTCAGTCCCCTCTCCCTCCGGGAGAGGGCTAGGGTGAGGGGCTTTTGAGGCTGCTCACCATACCAACCCAAACGGAGGCCAACAGTGAAAACCCTCTGGCAACACTGCCACGTCGCAACCATGGCCAACGGCGTCTATTCGATCATCGAGGATGCCGCGATCGTGACCACCGGCACGCTGATCGAGTGGATCGGCCCGCGCACTCAACTGCCGCCCGGCGAATACCCGGCGGTCAATGACCTGCAAGGCGCGTGGGTCACGCCCGGGCTGATCGACTGCCACACCCACACCGTGTTCGGCGGCAACCGCAGCGGCGAGTTCGAGCAGCGTCTGCAAGGCGTCAGCTACGCCGAGATCGCCGCGCAGGGCGGTGGTATCGCCAGCACCGTGCGCGCCACGCGCGAAGCCACTGAAGACGAGCTGTTCGCCAGCGCCGCCAAACGCCTGAAAAGCCTGATGCGCGATGGCGTGACCACGGTGGAAATGAAATCCGGCTACGGCCTCGATCTGGCCAACGAGCGCAAGCTTCTGCGAGTCATCCGGCGCCTGGCCGAAGAACTGCCGATCAGCGTACGCAGCACTTGCCTGGCGGCGCACGCCTTGCCGCCGGAGTACAAGGATCGCGCCGACGACTACATCGATCTGGTCTGCAGCGAGATGCTCCCGGCCCTCGCCGCCGAAGGTCTGGTGGATGCCGTGGATGCGTTCTGCGAATACCTGGCGTTCTCGCCGGAGCAGGTCGAACGGGTGTTCGTCGCGGCGCAGCAGCTCGGTCTGCCGGTAAAACTGCACGCCGAACAATTGTCCTCGCTGCACGGCTCGAGCCTTGCCGCGCGCTATAAAGCCTTGTCCGCTGATCACTTGGAATTCATGGACGAGGACGACGCCATCGCCATGGCCGCTGCCGGCACCGTCGCCGTGCTGTTGCCCGGCGCCTTCTACTTTCTGCGCGAAACCCAGTTGCCGCCGATGGAAGCGCTGCGCAAGCACAAGGTGAAGATCGCGATCGCCAGCGACCTCAACCCCGGCACCTCGCCGGCGCTGTCGTTGCGCCTGATGCTGAACATGGCCTGCACCTGTTTCCGCATGACTCCGGAAGAAGCTCTTGCCGGGGCGACCCTCCATGCCGCGCAGGCATTGGGCATGGCTGACACCCACGGCTCGCTGGAGGTTGGCAAGGTCGCCGACTTTGTCGCGTGGGACATCGAACGTCCGGCGGATCTGGCTTATTGGCTCGGGGGCGATCTGGACAAGCGCGTCGTGCGTCACGGCGTTGAATCGAATTTCTAGGAGGGCGGTTGTGGACAAGGTTCTGAAATTCAAACAAGGTCGCGTGCCGTTGCTGATCAGCATGCCCCACGCGGGTTTGCGTCTGACCCCAGCGGTCGAAGCCGGGTTGATCCCCGCCGCGAAGAGTTTGCCGGACACCGACTGGCATATCCCGCAACTCTACGATTTCGCCGAGGAGCTGGGCGCCAGCACTTTGGCTGCCGAGTATTCGCGTTTCGTCATCGACCTCAACCGGCCGTCCGACGACAAGCCGTTGTACGCCGGGGCGACCACGGGGTTGTATCCGGCGACGTTGTTCGACGGCATTGCGTTGTTTCAGGAGGGGCTGGAGCCTTCGCAGCAAGAACGCGCGACTTATTTGCAGCAGATCTGGACGCCATACCATCGCACCTTGCAAGAAGAGCTGGCGCGGCTGAAGGCTGAATTTGGCTACGCACTGCTGTTCGATGCGCACTCGATCCGCTCGATCATCCCGCACCTGTTCGACGGCAAACTGCCAGACTTCAACCTCGGCACGTTCAATGGCGCCAGTTGTGATCCGCAACTGGCCGCTGAGCTGGAAGCGATCTGCGCACGGCACGAGCAGTTCACTCATGTGCTTAACGGTCGCTTCAAGGGCGGGCACATCACCCGCCAGTACGGCGACCCGGCGCAGAACATCCACGCCGTGCAGCTGGAACTGTGCCAGTCCACCTACATGGAAGAGTTCGAACCGTTCCGCTACCGCGCCGACCTGGCCGAACCGACGCGGGTGGTGCTCCGGGAATTGCTGCAGGGCTATCTGGCCTGGGCAAAATCTCACTACAGCACATAACCCCTGTGGGAGCGAGCCTGCTCGCGAAAGCGGCCTTTCC
>NZ_QETJ01000112.1:0-16346 GCF_003105095.1 Pseudomonas sp. NDM
GCAGGCTCGCTCCCACAGAGGATCGCATTTCAATGTGGGAGCGAGCCTGCTCGCGAATAGGCCAGACCAGACACCAACCACCTTCGCGCTGCCATCTGCGCTACCATGCCGAGCCGGACGCAGCAGCCTGCTGCGCGCAGGAGTCAGCATGGCCCACCCGTTTGAAACCCTCACCCCCGATCTTGTCCTGGATGCCGTTGAAAGCATCGGTTTCCTCAGCGACGCGCGCATTCTGGCGCTCAACAGCTACGAAAACCGTGTCTATCAGGTCGGTATCGAAGACTCCGAGCCGCTGATCGCCAAGTTCTACCGTCCGCAGCGCTGGACCAACGAGGCCATCCTCGAGGAACACCAGTTCACCTTCGAACTGGCCGACATCGACATCCCTGTGGTGGCGCCGCTGATCCACAACGGCGAAACCCTGCATGAGCACGCGGGTTTCCGCTTCACCCTGTTTCCGCGCCGGGGTGGGCGCGCGCCGGAGCCGGGCAACCTTGATCAGCTGTATCGCCTCGGCCAGTTGCTCGGGCGCATGCATGCGGTGGGCGGCACCAAGCCGTTCAAGCACCGCGAAGCCCTCGCCGTGGAGAACTTCGGCCATGCTTCGCTGAACACCCTGCTCGAAGGCAACTTCATCCCCAAAAGTTTGCTGCCGGCGTACGAGTCGGTTGCCCGCGACCTGCTCAAACGCGTGGAAGATGTCTACGCCGCCACGCCGCATCAGAACATTCGCATGCACGGTGATTGTCACCCCGGCAACATGATGTGCCGCGACGAGATGTTCCACATCGTCGACCTCGACGACTGCCGCATGGGCCCGGCGGTGCAGGACATCTGGATGATGCTCGCCGGCAATCGCCAGGAGTGCCTGGGGCAGTTGTCGGAATTGATGGACGGCTACAACGAATTCCACGATTTCGACCCGCGCGAACTGGCACTGATCGAACCGCTGCGCGCCCTGCGCCTGATGCACTACAGCGCCTGGCTGGCCCGGCGCTGGGATGACCCGGCGTTCCCGCACAGCTTTCCGTGGTTTGGCACGGAGCGGTATTGGGGCGACCAGGTGCTGGCCTTGCGTGAACAGTTGTCGGCGCTCAATGAAGAGCCGCTGAAACTCTTCTGATTCACCCCGCCCCCTGTAGGAGTGAGCCTGCTCGCGACAGCGTCGGGTCAGCCAACATCAATGTTGAATGTCCGTTCGCTATCGCGAGCAGGCTCACTCCTACATTTGTCCGGTGTTCACAAATTCACAACTCACTTGCAGACAAATCTCCTTACAATCCCTCCTTTGTCAGTTGCCTGAGCAAGGATTCTGCATGCAAGCCGCCAACCCGCGTCGCGGGTACATTCTGGGCCTGAGCGCCTACATCATCTGGGGCCTGTTCCCGATCTATTTCAAAGCCATCGCCGAAGTCCCGGCCGTCGAGATCATCATCCATCGGGTGCTGTGGTCGGCGTTGTTCGGTGCGTTGCTGCTGATGGTGTGGAAACACCCGGGCTGGCTGCGCGAGCTGCTCGACAACCCCAAGCGCCTGGCCATTCTGGCCTTGAGCGGCACGCTGATCGCGGCCAACTGGCTGACCTACGTCTGGTCGGTGAACAACGGCCGCATGCTTGAGGCGAGTCTGGGTTACTACATCAATCCGCTGGTCAACGTGCTGCTGGGCATGGTGATTCTCGGTGAGCGACTGCGGCGCATGCAGTGGGTCGCGGTCGGGCTGGCTGCCATCGGTGTGGCGCAGCAGGTGTGGCAGGTGGGCAGTCTGCCGTGGGTGTCGCTGGCATTGGCGCTGACCTTCGGTTTTTACGGCTTGATCCGTAAACAGGCGCCGGTCAAGGCGTTGCCGGGGTTGGTCGTGGAAACCTGGATGCTGGTGCCGATCGCGATTGCGTGGTTGCTGTTCAATCAGACGGCGACCAGCGTGCAACCTGCCTTCTGGACTACGTCCGAGGCGTGGTGGCTGGTGGCTGCCGGCCCGGTCACGCTGGTACCGCTGGTATGTTTCAACGCCGCCACCCGCCATCTGCCCTACACCACCATTGGCTTCCTGCAATACATCGCGCCGACCCTGGTGCTGCTGCAAGCGGTGCTGCTGTTTGGCGAGCATTTGTCGTCCAGCACGCTGGTCGCGTTCATGTTTATCTGGGCCGGTCTGGCGGTTTATAGCGTTGATGCGTGGATAAGTCTGCGTCGGCGCGCCTGATCAAAAAACGCACAAACCTCCACAGGCCACGATTTCCGTGGCCTGCATCGTTCCTTCCCAAGGTTATCCACAACGTGATCCCCGCCATTTGTGCGCAAGTCACTGAATGTTGGCGGTTTTTTGATCAAGGGGCGCAAAGCCAAGCCCCACGTGGCGTGGCGGTCTGTCTCTACAGGTTATCCACAGGCAGGTGCACGTTAAACCTGAATAACCCTCGCAGCGATTAAACCTCTGTGCGTAACACCAGTTCGACCATCAGATCATCCGCCAGGGTTTCCAGGCGCGCCTGCAACACATCCAACGACAGGGTCAGCGGCACCGCCAGAATCGCCTCGGCGTGAAACAGCGGCTCGCTGCTCATCGGTGCCGGGCGCACCTCAGTCACCAGCCGTTCCAGATTCACGCCCTGCTCGCTCAACAGCCGGGTGATATCGCGGACGATACCCGGGCGATCATTACCGACCAGTTCCATGGCGATCGGTTTCCACGTGCAGGACTGCTCGACACCGCTTTCGGCAATCAACACACGAATGCCATGTGCCGACAACGCTTGCAAGGCATCGACCAATTCGTCGTAAGCCTCCGCCGGCACGCCCACGCGCAGGATCCCGGCGAACTGCCCGGCCATCCGTGACATGCGACTTTCCAGCCAATTGCCGCCGTGCTCGGCGATGCATTGGGCGATGCGCTCGACCTGCCCGGGCTTGTCCGGAGCGAAAACGGTGAGTACGAGATGGTCCATGGCGCAGCCCTCTTGTCATGACTTTTGTTATCGAAGGGCAAGTATAGGCAAGAGGATTGGTCTGGATGGGCCAACCGCTGCGCAGAATCTGTGGCGAGGCAGCCTGAGCAGCACTTATGTGTACAACTTTCGATATTTAGCTGGAACAATCCAATGCTTTTTTGAGAACATCCCGTTCCGCGACGTGACCGCAATGCGTCATGAGGTCGCAGAACGACGTAATTAGTCTGATTTTCACAAGCGCAACTCATCATGTAGTATGCCGCAGCGCGCACTACATAACGCTGGATCGATGTCTGCCCAAGGCCCTTCGCAACCCTGAAAGCCCCGTCAGCAAGGCCTCCAAGCCGTTGATTGGTCCTAGCCCAGCCGCCAGCAATGGCATGTACTGGTCGGCAGGTTTGTGGTTTAAATGGCCAGAAGCTTCATTGTTAAATTGACGAGCTGAAAAGCGAAATAGCTGAGCAGAGTGAGGCAAGCAATGACTGAACACGTTCAAGTCGGTGGCCTGCAGGTCGCCAAAGTCCTGTTCGACTTCGTGAACAACGAAGCCATTCCCGGTACCGGCCTCACCGCCGAACAATTCTGGGAAGGTGCCGACAAGGTCATTCACGACCTGGCGCCGAAGAACAAAGCCCTACTCGCCAAACGCGATGACTTCCAGGCGCGCATCGATGCCTGGCATCAGCAGCATGCCGGCCAGGCGCACGACGCCGTGGCCTACAAAGCTTTCCTGCAAGAGATCGGTTATCTGCTGCCAGAAGCGGCTGATTTCCAGGCCACGACGCAAAACGTCGATGATGAAATCGCCCGTACCGCCGGACCGCAACTGGTCGTGCCGGTGATGAATGCGCGCTTCGCCCTCAATGCCTCGAACGCCCGCTGGGGTTCGCTGTACGACGCGCTCTACGGCACCGACGCGATCAGCGAAGACGGCGGCGCGGAAAAAGGCAAAGGCTACAACAAGGTGCGTGGCGACAAAGTCATCGCCTTCGCCCGCGCCTTCCTCGACGAAGCCGCACCCCTGGCCGCTGGCTCCCACGTCGATTCGACTGGCTACAAGATCGCTGACGGCAAACTCGTCGTGACGCTGAAGGGCGGCAGCAACAGCGGCCTGCGCGATGATGCTCAACTGATCGGCTTCCAGGGCGACGCCAACGCGCCGATCGCGGTGCTGCTCAAGCACAACGGCCTGCACTTCGAAATCCAGATCGACGGCAGCACTCCGGTCGGCCAGACCGATGCCGCCGGCGTCAAAGACATCCTCATGGAAGCGGCGCTGACCACGATCATGGACTGCGAAGACTCCGTGGCCGCCGTTGATGCCGACGACAAAGTGGTGATCTACCGCAACTGGCTCGGCCTGATGAAGGGCGATCTGTCGGAAGAAGTCGCCAAGGGCGGCCAGACCTTCACCCGCACCATGAACCCGGATCGCACCTACACCGCGCCGAATGGCGGTGAAGTGACGCTGCACGGCCGTTCGCTGTTGTTCGTGCGCAACGTCGGTCACCTGATGACCATCGACGCGATCCTCGACAGTCAAGGCAACGAAGTACCGGAAGGTATCCTCGACGGTCTGGTGACTTGCCTGGCGGCGATGCACAACCTCAATGGCAACACCTCGCGGCGCAACACCCGCACCGGTTCGGTGTACATCGTCAAACCGAAGATGCACGGCCCGGAAGAAGCGGCGTTCACCAACGAGCTGTTCGGGCGTATCGAAGATGTCCTGCGCCTGCCGCGCAACACCCTGAAAGTCGGGATCATGGACGAGGAACGCCGCACCACGGTCAACCTCAAGGCCTGCATCAAGGCGGCCAGCGAGCGCGTGGTGTTTATCAACACCGGTTTCCTCGACCGCACCGGCGACGAAATCCACACCTCCATGGAAGCCGGCCCGGTGGTGCGCAAGGCTGACATGAAGGCCGAGAAGTGGATCGGCGCCTACGAAAACTGGAACGTCGATATCGGTCTGAGCACCGGCCTGCAAGGTCGTGCGCAAATCGGTAAGGGCATGTGGGCGATGCCGGATCTGATGGCCGCGATGCTCGAACAGAAAATCGCTCACCCGCTGGCCGGCGCCAACACTGCCTGGGTGCCGTCGCCGACCGCCGCTGCGCTGCACGCGCTGCACTACCACAAGGTCGACGTGTTTGCGCGTCAGGCCGAACTGGCCAAACGTGCCCGCGCCTCGGTGGACGACATTCTGACCATCCCGCTGGCGGTCAACCCGAGCTGGACGCCGGAGCAGATCAAGAACGAACTGGACAACAACGCCCAAGGCATTCTCGGTTACGTGGTGCGCTGGATCGACCAGGGTGTCGGCTGCTCGAAAGTGCCGGACATCAACGACGTCGGCCTGATGGAAGACCGTGCGACGCTGCGTATCTCCAGCCAACACATCGCCAACTGGCTGCGCCACGGTATCGTCACCCAAGAGCAAGTGATGGAAAGCCTCAAGCGCATGGCGCCGGTGGTCGACCGCCAGAACGCCAACGACCCGCTGTATCGCCCGCTGGCACCGGACTTCGACAGCAACATCGCCTTCCAGGCGGCGGTCGAACTGGTGATCGAAGGCACCAAACAGCCCAATGGCTACACCGAGCCGGTGCTGCACCGTCGTCGTCGCGAGTTCAAGGCCAAGAATGGTCTGTAACTTGGGTTGATGGTTGAAATGAAAAAGGCCCTGATCGAGAGATCAGGGCCTTTTTTGTTTATGTGCTCGGCGTCGGCTTGGCGTAGACGGCGAGATCGATACCCTCACCCCAGCCCTCTCCCAGAGGGAGAGGGAGCCGACCGCGTCGTCTTGCGCCATGCATCGACCTGAAAGATCGATGTCGATTATGGATTCGGTTGTGGACGTTCAGGTCAATGGAAGCCTCGAATTCTCCACAATCGGTCCCCTCTCCCTCTGGGAGAGGGCCAGGGTGAGGTAAAGACCGGGTACATCCTTTACGTTTGAGACCGGGGACATGGTTTACAGGTATCAATCATGGTCAGGAGGTGCTGACCATGCCCTGGAAACAAGAGTCCCCAATGGATCAACGAGTGAAGTTAATCAGCGATTGGCTTAGCGGCAGCTACAGCAAAAGCCAGTTAAGCCGGCGGTATGGCGTCAGCCGGCCCACCATCGACAAGTGGCTGGAACGATATGCAGCGTTGGGCATAGATGGCTTGAAAGAGCAGTCGCGTAAGCCGCTGAACTGCCCTCATCAAACCGACGATGAAATCATCGCCAAGTTGCTGGCCAAGAAAAACGAACATCCCGATCGGGGGCCCAAGCAGATCATTGATCGCCTGCGCGTTTCTGATCCGCATATCCAGTGGCCGGCGGCGAGTACTGCCGGAGAATGGTTGAAGAAAGCTGGTTTGGTCATGGCGCGACGACCTTATCCCCCACGTCCCCGTGCTCCGACGCATTTGCGTCCGGTCGACGCGCCCAACCAGACTTGGTGCGCTGATTACAAAGGGCAGTTCAAAATGCAGGACGGTAATTGGTGCTATCCGCTGACCATTACCGATCAGATGAGCCGCTTTTTATTCGTCTGTCGCGCTTTGCCCAGTACGCACGGGGCGCCGACGCGGGAAGGCTTTGAGTGGGCTTTTCGAGAATATGGGCTGCCGGATGTGATCCGCACTGACAATGGCGCTCCTTTCGCGTCGACAGGTCTGGCGCGACTTTCGAAGTTATCGGTTTGGTTCATCAGGCTTGGAATCCATGTCGAAACGATTACGCCTGGCCGCCCCGACCAAAATGGCCGACATGAACGGATGCATCGAACGCTAAAGGCAGCAGTGCCACCGGCAGAAAACCTGGTGCGCCAACAGCTGGCTTTTCAGGATTTTGTCCAGGACTTCAACCACCACCGACCGCACACCGCGCTGGGCATGAAACCGCCGGCTTCGGTCTATAGCCCATCGGTACGTGCTTATCCCGGTTACTTGCCTGCGCTTGAATACGGCTCTGATGTTGAAGTACGCAAGGTTCGGTCAAATGGCGAAATCAAATGGAAAGGACAGCTGATTTTTCTTGGAGAGGCTTTGATTGGAGAGGACATCGCGCTGAAGGAAGTGGCTGACGACGCTTGGGAGCTGTACCTTTGCAGCCACTGTTTAGGCAGGCTTGAACGCGGTGCTAAACGCGTAGCAAGCCTGTAAAGGTGTAAACGATGTCCCCGGTCTAATTTGTAAAGGATGTACCGGTCTCTACAGTGAGGGGCTTCTAGGGTTCTATGCCCAATTCGTGTTTGACCAGCCCAAGCAGCTTCCCCGTATCAATCGGCTTGAGCAGAAAATCCACCACGCTCAGATGCATCGCCTCGATCGCGTCTTTCACGTCGGCATCGCCGGAGACAATGATGATCGGCATCGCCGCGCGCACCGATTCGCGCACCTGGCGGATCAGGTCGAGGCCATCGACATTGCCCATGCGCAGATCGGTAATCACCAGCCCGATCGAGGGCTTTTGCTCAAGCATTTTCAGCGCGGTCTCACCGCTGGCTGCGGTCATGCAATGAATGCCATCGAGCGCGAGGATCTCCGACAACAGCTCGCGGGCATCCTTGTCGTCGTCGACGATCAGGACACGCTGCGGCGGCAGATCGGGTTCGAGCATCACTGCGCTGAGCGCTTCACGCTCGGCGTCGCTCAAAATATCGTGGTCGGACATGGCGCTCTCTAAATGTTCAATCAATCCCTGGCAAGTCGTCAGACATCGCCGGACAGCGCTTCAATGTGCACTTCGTCGGATTTTTTTCCAAGGGGCTACGACGAGCTTTTCCGAGCTTTTGCGTAGGTTATTTCCGAAAATCGGCCGATGGTGGCAAAACCTAGACTTACGTCCAATGGGCACCCTGCCCGTCGGGGTCGACCATGGCCGCAACGATCCGACAACAACAATTCGAAAAAGACTGCGGTAATGGTTATGAGCAAAGCGGACGCCTTCACCCAGGCAGGGAAAACCGCGGTTTTGCAGAATATTCAGGGCACCCTGCAATTCCTTCAGCGCTTCCCGCCCTTCAATCAGATGGAACACGCCCACCTCGCCTATCTGGTGGAGCAATGTCAGCTGCGTTTTTTTGCCCAGGGCGAGAGCATCATCAAACCGGCCTACGGCCCGGTCGAACACTTTCATATCGTCAAACAGGGTCGGGTGGTCGGCGAACGCCAGCACATCACCAGGCCCGGCACAGAAACCACGTTCGAAATCACCACCGGCGAATGCTTTCCGCTGGCTGCGCTGCTCGGTGAGCGCGCCACCCGCACCGAACATCTGGCGGGCGAAGACACCTTTTGCCTGCAACTGAACAAACTGGCGTTCATCAAACTGTTCGCCCTCTCCAGCACCTTCCGCGACTTCGCCCTGCGCGGAGTCAGCAGCCTGCTCGATCAGGTCAACCAGCAAGTCCAGCAAAAAGCCGTGGAGACCCTCGGCACCCAGTACTCGCTGAACACCCGCCTCGGTGAACTGGCGATGCGTCATCCGGTGACCTGCAGCGCCGACACTCCACTGCGTGAAGCGGTGAAGCTGATGCACGAGCAACAGGTCGGCAGCATCGTCGCGGTGGATGAGCAGAAGGTGCCGCTGGGGATTTTTACCCTGCGCGATTTGCGCCATGTGGTGGCCGAAGGTGTCGGCGATTTCAGCGACGCCATCGAACAGCACATGACCCGATCGCCGTTTTATCTGTCGCCGGATCACAGCGCATTCGATGCGGCGATCGCCATGACCGAGCGGCATATCGCGCATGTGTGTCTGGTCAAGGATCAGCGCCTGTGCGGGGTGGTTTCCGAGCGTGATCTGTTCTCCCTGCAACGGGTCGATCTGGTGCACCTTGCGCGAACCATCCGCAGTGCTCAGCGAGTCGAGCAACTGGTGACCCTGCGCGGCGAGATCGGTCAACTGGTCGAACGCATGCTCGCTCACGGCGCGTCGTCGACGCAGATCACCCACATCATTACGTTGCTCAACGATCACACGGTGTGCCGGGTCATCGAACTGACCCTGGCCGAGAAAGGCGACCCCGGCGTGCCGTTCAGTTGGCTGTGTTTCGGCAGCGAAGGCCGGCGCGAGCAGACGCTGCACACCGATCAGGACAACGGCATTCTCTTCGACGCTCGCGATGCGGCGCACGCGGCGGAAATTCGCGGCAAGCTGCTGCCGATCGCCCAGCAGATCAATCAGATCCTGGCGCAGTGTGGCTTCACTCTATGCAAGGGCAACATCATGGCCGGCAATCCCGAGCTGTGTCTGTCGCGGGCCGAGTGGGCGCGACGCTTTGCGGCGTTCATCCGCGAAGCCACGCCGGAGAATCTGCTCGGCTCGAGCATTTATTTCGACCTGCGGGTGGTCTGGGGCGATGAGCAAGGCTGCGAGCAATTGCGCCGGGGCATTCTCGATCAGGTCGGTGACAACCGTTTGTTCCAGCGCATGCTGGCCGAGAACGCGTTGCGTAATCGCCCTCCCGTTGGGCGTTTCCGGGAATTTGTGCTGGCACGCAAGAACGGCGAGAAGGCTACGCTGGATCTGAAAATCCAGGGCCTGACGCCATTCGTCGACGGCGCCCGTCTGCTGGCGCTGGCCAACGGCATCGACGCCAACAACACCCTCGAACGCTTCCGCCAATTGGTCGATAAACAAGTCATCGAACCGCTCGACGGCGCGGCGTATGAAGAGGCCTATCACTTCATTCAGCAAACGCGGATGCAGCAGCACCAGCTCCAGACCCGGGAGAACCAGCCGTACTCCAACCGCGTCGATCCCGACAGCCTCAATCACCTCGACCGACGCATCCTGCGCGAATCCCTGCGGCAGGCGCAGCGACTGCAAAGCAGCCTCACCTTGCGGTATCAGCTATGAGCCTGTTTTCCTGGCTGCGCCCGGCCAGTCCCGTAGTGCCGGCCGCATTTGCGCAGCGACTGGCGCAATTGCCAAGCATCACCGAGCTGAGCGAATGCAGCCTGCGCGAGCAGCGCTGGGTGGTGCTGGACCTGGAAACCACCGGCCTCAACCTCAACAAGGACCGGGTGTTGTCGATCGGCGCCGTGGCTATCGAGGACGGCGCAATCGATTTCCGCCAGCAGTTCGAAAGGACCCTGCAATGTCGGGAATTGAAGCTCAGCCCCAGCGTGCTGATTCATGGCCTCGGGCCAAATGCGATCGCCGCAGGCAGCGACCCGGCCGAAGCGTTGCTGGAGTTGCTGGAATTTGTCGGCGACAGCCCGGTGCTGGCGTTTCATGCGCCGTTCGATCAGCACATGCTCGGGCGTGCGCTCAAGGAGCATCTGGGGCACAAGCTGCAACATGTGTTTCTGGATGTGGCGGATCTCGCCCCGCTGCTGTGTCCGCAGGCGCAGATTCGCGAGGCGGGGCTGGATGAGTGGATCGAGTGGTTCCGGCTTGAAGTGTTCGAACGGCATAACGCGAGTGCCGATGCGCTGGCCACGGCGGAACTGGCATTGATTCTGTTCAGCAGGGCGCGGGCGCAGCAGATATACAGTCCATTGAATCTGCAACAGCGGTTGAGTCAGTGGAAGCGAAGGCAGCAGGCGCCTTCTTTTTAGAAGCACCCTCACCCCAGCCCTCTCCCAGAGGGAGAGGGAGCCGACCGAAGTGTCTCGGGCTTTTCATTTACCTGAGAAATCGAGTCGATTATGGATTCACTGAAGATCGCTCAGGTCGGTGTACCTCCAGAATATCCCCCAATCAGTCCCCTCTCCCTCCGGGAGAGGGCTAGGGTGAGGGTCTGCCCTTGATTCACCACCTGACCAGTGGCCAATTGCTAACCATTCCCACCTCTGCCAGAATCGCGAACTATTCTCGTTAGTTAACATTTCCCAATCGGTGATGTCCGGTGTCGTCAGTGCCCAACCCCCACAGTGAGCTCGTCGGTGCGATGTATCGCGACCATCGCGGTTGGCTGCTGGCGTGGTTGCGGCGCAATGTGGCGTGTCCGCAGCGCGCCGAAGACTTGAGTCAGGACACTTTTGTACGCCTGCTCAACCGCGGCGAATTGCTGACGCCGCGCGAGCCGCGAGCGTTTCTGGTGGCGATCGCCAAAGGCCTGTTGTTCGACTACTTCCGCCGCGCCGCGCTGGAACAGGCCTATCTCACCGAACTGATGCTGATCCCCGAGGGCGAACAGCCATCGGTGGAAGAACAGCAAATGATCCTCGACGACCTCAAGGCCATCGATCGCCTGCTCGGCAAGCTGTCGACCAAGGCTCGCGCAGCGTTTCTGTATAACCGCCTCGACGGCCTCAGCCACGCCGAGATCGCCGGCAAACTCGGCGTCTCGGTGCCGCGCGTGCGGCAGTATCTGGCCCAAGGCCTGCGCCAGTGCTACATCGCTCTTTACGGTGAGCCGACATGACCGCGGCCAGTTCGCGCCCGGTGCCGGCCCATGTGCTGGACGCGGCAATTGCCTGGCAATTGACCCTCGATTCGAGCACCGCGCTGGAACGCGAGGAGTTCGCCAAATGGCACGCGGCCCATGAAGAACACGCCCGCGCCTGGCGCCAGTTGGGCATGCTCGATCAGCGTTTCAGCGTCGCCAAGGGCCCGGCGCGCAGTGCGTTGCTGCAATCGCGCGAAGGCATTCGCCGGCGCGTGCGCAAACTCGGCAGCGGGCTGGCCAGTGTCGTGGCGGTGATCGGTCTGGGGCTGTTCGTGAGTGAGCGCTATCTGCCGCTCGATTACTGGCTCGCCGATCAGCGCACCGCCACCGGCGAACAGCGCACCGTGCGCCTGTCCGACGGCACCCTGCTCAACCTCAATACGCACAGCGCGGTCGACGTACGCTTCGATGACCAGCGCCGTTTGATCGTGCTGCAGGAAGGGGAAATCCTCGTCGAAACCGGGCATGGCGATGCGCGGCCCTTTATCGTCGAAACCCGCGAAGGCAGCATGCGCGCGCTGGGCACGCGGTTTCTGGTCAAGCGCGAGGATGACGGCACGCGCCTGAGCGTATTGCACTCGGCGGTCGCGGCCCATGCCCAGGCGAACCCGCAAGAACAGATTCTGCGCGAAGGCCAGCAGGTGCTGCTGCGCAGTGACGGGCTTAGCTCGATTGCCGCCCTCGCCCCCGGCGCCGATGCCTGGACGCGCGGCATGCTGGTGGTCGACAACGCGCGACTGGGCGATCTGGTGCATGAGCTGGGGCGCTACCGCCGCGGGCATCTCGGCGTGACGCCGGAGGTGGCCGATCTGCGCATTACCGGCAGCTTTCCGCTGCACGACACCGACAAGGCACTGAGCGCTTTGCTGCCGACCTTGCCGGTGCAGATCGAGCGGCATACGCCGTATTGGGTCACCGTGGCGAAGGCTGAGGTTAAACCTTAAAAATTCGCCGTCTGTGAAAGGGCTATCGCGAGCAGGCTCACTCCTACAATTGGAATGCGTTCCCTTGTAGGAGCGAGCCTGCTCGCGAAGGCGCCATCAGCCGCACAACCATTTCCTGCAAAAAAAAAGAATTTCACCCAGCCCTATCACTTTTCGATTTTCATCCGGCACACAGGCAATTGAGAAATATTTCCATTCAGGAGCCGCCGTATGTCCCGTTCGCCAGACACCTTGTTGCGCCCCAGTCTGCTGGCTTTTGCCATCGCTTTCGGCACGCCGCTGATCAGCACTGCGTTGCTCGCCGCTGAGCAAACGTCCAGCGTGCGCGCCTACAACCTGCCGGCGGCGCCGCTGTCGACCACGCTGAACCAGATCGCCAGCCAGGGCGGCCTCGCCCTGTCGCTCGATCCGGCACTGGCAGCAGGCAAGACCTCGGCGCCCGTCAACGGCCAGTACGACGCCGCCGGCGCCCTGCGCGCGGCTCTGCGCGGCAGCGGTCTGCAACTGGAGCAAAGCAGCGCCGGCACCTACACCCTGGTGGCGGTGCCTGAAGGCACGCTGGCCCTGCCGGAAACCTCGGTCATCGGCGTGGAAAATCTCGAAAGTGCCTGGGGCCCGGTCGAAGGCTACACCGCGACCCGCACCGCCGCCGGCACCAAGACCGACACCGCACTGGTCGAAGCACCGCGTTCGATCTCGGTGGCGACCCGTCAGCAGATGGACGATCGCAGCGTGCACAGCCTCGATGACGCGGTGCGCTACATGCCGGGCATCACCGCCAGCAGCTACGGCAGCGACACCCGCGCCGACTGGCTGCGCGTACGCGGTTTCGAGCCGACCCAGTTCCTCGATGGCCTGCCGCTGCCAAAGGGCGTGTACGCCAACCCGAAGCAGGAAACCTGGAACCTCGACCGCCTCGCCCTGCTTCGTGGCCCGGCCTCGTCGGTGTACGGCCAGACCCCGCCGGGCGGTTTGCTCGACATGGTCAGCCGCCGCCCGAGTGCCGAGGCCAGCAACGAAATCCAGCTGCAGTACGGCAGCGACAACCACCGCCAGATCAACTTCGCCAGCACCGGCAAGATCGATGACGCTGGGCAGTTTCTCTATGGCCTCAGTGGCGTGGTGCGCGACAGTGGCACGCAGGTCGATCACGTCGACAACAAGCGCTACAACATCGCACCGAGCCTGACCTGGAACATCGACGACGACACCCGATTCACCCTGCTGAGCCAGTTCACCCGTGACGACACGGGCATCACCAGCCAGTTTCTGCCGATCCAGGGCACGAAGATCAATTCGCCGTTCGGCGACATTTCCCATCACAAGAATCTCGGCGATCCGGATTGGGAATACTACGACCGCACCTACTATGCGCTGGGCTACGCCTTCGAACATCGGCTGAACGATGTCTGGCAGTTCAAGCAGAACCTGCGCTACACCAAGTCGGACCTGTCGTTCCAGTCGCTGACGCCCGGCTCCTACCCGTTCACCACCGTGGATGAACAGGGCAACGTCGGCCGCACCAGCACCAGCGTCGATGAAGACATCAGCCAGTTTGCCGTGGACAACAACTTCCAGGCCGACTTCGCCACCGGCGATATCCGCCACACCTTGCTGCTGGGTCTGGATCACCAGCGCAACAACACCAACTACACCTCGATTTTCGGTGATGGCCTGCCGACCAACGTGATTACGCCAATCTACGGCCAGCCGATCATACGTCCAGCGCGTTCCACCGCGTTTTACGATTACAACCAGAAGACCTACCAGACCGGCCTCTACGTGCAGGATCAGATGGCCCTAGATCAGTGGCGTCTGACTCTCGGCGGTCGTGAAGACTGGGTGCACACCAGCACCAAGTTCATCAACCAGAGCGATGCGACCAATACCCAGCGCGACAAAAAATTCAGCGGCAATGCGGCGCTCAGCTACGTCTTCGACAACGGCTTCGTGCCGTACCTGTCCTACGCCGAATCCTTCCAGCCGACCACGGGCGCCAATGTCACCTCAACCGGCTCGCTCAAGCCGACCGAAGGCAAGCAGTGGGAACTGGGCATCAAATACCTGCCGCCGGGCAGCAAGACCCTGCTGACCGCCGCCGTGTATGACCTGACCCAGAAGAATGTCGCGGTGAGCACCTTCGTCAACAACGTCTCGGTGACCAGTCAAACGGGTGAAGTGAAGGTCAAAGGTCTGGAACTCGAAGCCGTGTCAGATGTGACCGATAACCTCAAGGTCATCGCCGCCTACACCCTGGCCAAGTCCGAAGTGCAGAAAGGCGTCGACAAGGGCAACCGCCTGCAACTGATGCCCAACCAGCAAGCCTCGCTGTGGACCGACTACACCTGGCACAGCGGCGTGCTTGACGGTTTCGGTGTGGGTGCCGGCGTGCGTTACACCGGCAACACTTACGGCGACAAGGCCAACACCTGGCTGGGCAAGGCCGATGCCTATACCGTGTTCGACGCCAGCGTGCATTATGATCTGGGCCGTCTGGACAACAGCCTCAAAGGTGCGTCGCTGGCAGTGAACGCGACCAACCTGTTCGACAAGGACTACATTTCCACCTGCGACAGCTTCTACTGCTACTACGGCGACCAGCGCAGCGTCGTCGCCAGCGCCACTTACAAGTGGTAAGCCGGTGAGCTGAAACAGGCCCTGTTACCAGGCCGTCCGCACCGGGCGGCTTTGGTGTTTTTGAAGGTCATGCAATGAAAAGTAAAACCATCCGCCGCTGGTCGTTCATCCACACCTGGACCAGCCTGATCTGCACGGTGTTTCTACTGATGCTGGCACTGACCGGTCTGCCGCTGATTTTCAGCCACGAGATCGATCATCTGCTGGGCAACGCCCCGGAGCTGCGCGAGATGCCGGCCGACACGCCGCAACTCAACCTGCAGCAACTGGTCGACGCCGCGCAGAAACATCGCCCGGGCGAAGTCATGCAGTACTTCGGCTATGACGACGAAGAGCCGAACGCGGCGTTCGCGATCATGGCCAAGACCGCCGACACCGAGCCGAACGCTTCGCACACCTTCATGCTCGACGCACGCACTGGCGAAGCGCTGGAAACCCCGTCGGCCAACGGTGGTTTGATGCTGTTCATCCTGCGCCTGCACGTCGACATGTTTGCCGGGCTGCCGGGCAAGCTGCTGCTGGCGTTCATGGGGCTGCTGTTCGTCGTGGCCATCGTCTCCGGCACGGTGCTGTACCTGCCGTTCATGCGCCGCTTGAAATTCGGCACCGTGCGCCAGGACAAGTCGACCAGGCTGCGCTGGCTCGATCTGCACAATCTGATTGGCGTCGTGACCCTGACCTGGTGCCTGGTGGTGGGCGTGACGGGAGTGATCAGCGCCTGCGCCGATCTGCTGATTGCCGCCTGGCGCAACGACGCACTGACCACCCTGATCGCACCGTATCGCGATGCACCGCCGCTGACGCAACTGGCCCCGGCCACACGCTTGCTCGACATCGCCGAGCAAGTCGCCCCGGGGATGAAGCCGGATTTCATCGCCTTCCCCGGCACACGCTTTTCCAGCGAGCATCATTACTCGGTGTTCATGAAGGGCGGCACGCACCTGACTTCGCACCTGCTGACACCGGTGCTGATCGATGCCACGACCTTGCAGGTCACCGCCGTGGCCGAACGGCCGTGGTACATGGACGCCATGGGCATGTCGCAGCCACTGCATTTTGGTGACTACGGCGGCATGCCGATGAAGATTCTCTGGGCGACGCTGGATGTGCTGACGATCATCGTTCTGGCCAGTGGTGTGTATCTGTGGGTGGTGCGGCGCAAGGCGACCAGGCCTGTGCTGGAAACGGCGGAGGCCTCGGCATGAAGCCGCGTCAGTCGAGTTTCTGGAAAGTCTTCAGCACGCCGATCGTCATCGCCCTGCTCAGTGCGGCAGGGCTGTTTGCGGCATTGCTGGGGGACGGGATCTGGGATGCGTTGAGCTGGGTCGGGCTTGGTGTGCCCGCGGTTTTGGCCATAAAGGGATTAATGCGGCGAAGCTGAAATCCTTGTAGGAGCTGCGGAACGCTGCGATCTTTTGCT
>NZ_QETJ01000113.1:0-16158 GCF_003105095.1 Pseudomonas sp. NDM
GGCCGGGCGCGGCGCGGTCGCGGAGGCGCCCTGACCAACCACCACGAACAGATTATTGCCTTCGACCCGCGTGCTGTATGGCGCCAATTGCGTCAGGCTGACAATCAGCCGCGTGCGATCCTTGGCTTCGGCCACCGTGGCCGTGCGCGCATTGCCGCTGCCCAGATCAAGATTTCTGTTGGCCAACTGGCTGGCCACCCCCGGCAGATCCAGTGCAATACGCGCGGGCGACTCGGTCGTGTAGCCCTTGGGCTGGGGTGGCGGGCCGTCGAACGACAGCTTCACTTCGACGCGGTCACCCGGCAGCGCGGCAACATCCAGCGCTTTCAGGTTGGCCGCCATTACCATCGGTGACACCAGCGCTATCCATAGCGAAAAACCGAGGGTGGAGAAAATCCTGTTCATTGTTCGACTTCCACTATGAGTGCTCTTTCAAAGGAATGGTGCGCGGCCGCTCCAGCCAGGCGCCGGCGCCGTCGGGCACGATCTCGACGACATCGACCTGAGTGGCGCTGATGGCGACGATGCGGCCATCGTTGCGGCCCAGATAGTCGCCGACCTTCAGGCGATGCACCCCGCCCGCGCCGCGCAGCAGCGCAAACGATCCGGAGGCGTTGGCGATCGTGCCGACCATTTCGAACTGCTCGATATTGAACCCTTCAAGGTATTGCTTGACCCGGTTGGGGTCGGGTTTGACGTTGCGCGAGCCGTGCTTCTGCCCCGCCAGATCAACCCGTGCCTGCCGCGAAAACGGGCTGCGCAGATTGGCGGCGCTGTAAGTGAATGTGGGGTAAGACCGGAATGTCGGCGTTGGTTCAATCTTGCCCGCCGGGCGCAGGCGGACTTCGTTGAGGTAAGCGTCGAGGTCGCTGAAGTCATCGCCGCCACCGCAGCCGCCCAACGCCAGCGCCAGCGCCATGAGCAGAACGAGATAACGAATCGGGGTCATTTTTCCAGCCCCTTGTCGTTGTAGCGATACGTCTTGGCGAGGATGCTCATGCGCAGCTTCGGCCCGCCTTCGGGGTTGGCCGGCGCCAGTTCAAAATCGTGCAGGGTAACGATGCGTGGCAGTCCGGCGACGCCGCTGACGAACGTTGCCAGGTCGTGATAGGCGCCGGTCACGGTGATCTGGATCGGCAGCTCGATATAGAACGGCTGGGTCACTTCCGGCAGCAGTTTGATCTCTTCGAATTCCAGACCGCTGCCCAGACCGGTGCGAGTGATGTCTTCAAGCAAGCCCGGCACTTCGGTGTCGCTGGGCAGTTGCCGCAGCAGCACGCCGAAGGTGTTTTCCATTTCCTTCATCTGCTGGGTGTACAGCTCAAGATTTGCCGATAGCCGCGCCTTGCTGGCGAATTGCTCCTTGAGCGTGACTTCCTCCTCGCGCTTGAGGTCGAGCTGATTTTCCATATCGCTGATGAAAAAGTAATAGCCGAGCGCGAGGATCAACGCCATCACCAACGCACCGCACAAGGTTTTCACCGCCGGCGGCCAGGAACCCATGTTGCTGGTGTCGAGGTCGTTGAAATCGATGTTGCGCAGGCTTTCCAGCCATTCGGAGGCTTTCATTGCTCGTCCTCCAGAACCTTGGGCTGGGTCTGTCGAACGGTCAGCTGGAAGACGTTGGCCTGCTCGACCTGATCGGCACTGGTCGCCTTGACCTCATTCAGGCTCGGCGCGTCGAACCAGTCGGACGCGTCGAGATTGCGCATGAGCTCGGAAACCCGGTTGTTCGACTCCGCCGCGCCACTGATGGACAGGGTCTTGCCGGCCATTTTCACATCGGTGAAATACACACCGTCCGGCAACGTACGCGCCAGTTGATCGAATACCCGCCCACTGATCTGCCGGTTGCCCTGCAGGTCCTGGATGATGCGCATGCGCTCGACCAGTTGCTGGCGGCGCGCCTTGAGTTCGCTGATCTGCTTGATGCGTTCGTCGACCACGGCAATCTGTTTGCCGATGTAATCGTTGCGCGCCATCTGCCGCTCGATGGCCGCGCTGATGATCTGATCGGCAATCAGCACCGCACCGATCGAGCCGGCCAGCACGCCGATCAACACCAGCAGGAAGCGTTTGCGCCGTTCTTCGCGACGCTCCTCGCGCCAGGGGAGAAGATTGATCCGCGCCATCAGTCGAAACTCCTGAGCGCGAGCCCGCAGGCGATCATCAATGCGGGCGCATCACTGGCCAGCGCACCGGCGTTGACCTTGCTGCCCAGGGCCATGTCGGCAAACGGGTTGGCAACCTGAGTCGGCGTGTTCAAGCGCTGTTCGATCAGGCGATCCAGCCCGGGTACAGAGGCCGTGCCGCCGGCCAGCAGGATATGGTCGACGGCGTTGTACTGGCCAGAGGCGAAGAAGAACTGCAGCGAACGCGAAACCTGCTGCACCAGTGCCTCGCGAAATGGCTGCAGGACTTCGGTCACGTAATCGTCAGGCAGGCCGCCCTGCTTTTTCGCCAGGCCCGCCTGCTCGACAGTGAGGCCATAGCGGCGCTGGATCTCTTCGGTGAGCTGACGCCCGCCAAAGAGTTGCTCGCGGGTATAGATGATCTTGCCGTTATGCAGGACGCTTAGGGTGGTCATGGTCGCGCCGATGTCGACCACCGCCACGGTCAGGCGCTCCTGGGAAGCAGCCAGATGCGTCGCCAGCAGCCCGAACGAGCGCTCCAGCGCGTAGGCCTCGACATCCACCACCCGTGCAGTCAGGCCGGCGAGCGCCAGCGCCGCCTCGCGCACCTCGACGTTTTCCTTGCGACAGGCGGCGAGCAGCACGTTGACCCGTTCCGGGTTGCGCGGCGAGACGCCCTGGACTTCGAAGTCGATGGCGACCTCGTCCAGCGGATAGGGAATGTATTGATCGGCCTCGATCTTGAGCTGGTTTTCCAGTTCATCGTCGGACAGCCCGGCGTCCATTTCGATGACCTTGGTGATCACCGCCGAACCGGCTACCGCCACCGCCACGCTCTTGCACCCGGTGCGTGCCTTGACCAGCAACCGGCTGAGCGCCTGGCCGACACCCTCCAGTTCGGCGATGTTCTTTTCGACCACGGCGTTGGCCGGCAACGGCTCTACCGCGTAGGCCTCGACCCGGTAGCGCTCGCCCTGACGACTCAGTTCCAGCAGCTTCACCGACGTGGAGCTGATGTCGATCCCCAGTAACGCATTGGTCTTTTTATTGAAGAGTCCCAGCACTACCAATTCCCTATGACTTTCCGTGAGTTACGGACTCTGTAATACGCATTGCGTTCCTTCACCCCCGTCTTGACAGAAGCGCCAATGACGCCCCCGACGGAAAAGTGCTTATAATGCCCAGCGATTTTTTCCGCTTTTTACTGCCCGCGCGGATGGCTTTGTGTGTAACCGCAGCCCCGTGCCAAATTCATTCTTTGCCCTGGATGTCCAAAAGCCTTGATTCGTCTGCTGAAATTTTTCGGTTGGTCCATCGTCGCCGTTTTCTGCGGACTGCTCTTAGGTCTCAGCGGCGCCTTTCTTTACCTTAGTCCGGGTTTGCCGTCTGTGGAGGCGCTGAGAAGCATTCAGTTGCAGATTCCTCTGCGGGTCTACAGCAGCGACAACAAGTTGATCGCAGAATTTGGCGAAATGCGCCGCACACCGATCCGTTTCGCCGACATTCCGCCCAATTTCATTAATGCGTTACTAAGTGCTGAAGACGATAATTTTGCCAACC
Source organism: Pseudomonas sp. NDM (assembly GCF_003105095.1). Taxonomy (NCBI): domain Bacteria; kingdom Pseudomonadati; phylum Pseudomonadota; class Gammaproteobacteria; order Pseudomonadales; family Pseudomonadaceae; genus Pseudomonas; species Pseudomonas sp. NDM. The sequence goes on from NZ_QETJ01000113.1 coordinate 3,693, forward strand.
ACTACGGTGTCGACCCGAGCAGCCTGATGCGCGCGGCGACCCAATTGGTCAAAAGCGGACACATTCAGTCCGGCGGCAGCACCATCACCATGCAGGTGGCGAAGAACTTCTTCCTCACCAGCGAACGCAGCTTCTCGCGTAAAACCACAGAAATTCTCCTGGCGCTGCAGATCGAGCGGCAGCTGACCAAGGACGAGATCCTTGAGCTGTACGTCAACAAGATCTACCTGGGCAACCGCGCCTACGGCATCGAAGCCGCGGCGCAGGTCTATTACGGCAAATCGATCCGTGACGTCAGCCTGGCGCAGATGGCGATGATCGCCGGCCTGCCGAAGGCACCGTCGCGCTTCAACCCGCTCGCCAACCCGGCGCGCAGTAAAGAACGCCGCGACTGGATCCTCGGGCGCATGTACAAGCTGGGCAAGATCAGCGAGGCCGACTACACCGCGGCGATCAACGAGCCGCTGAACGCCAGCTACCACGTTCCGACCCCGGAAGTGAACGCACCGTACATTGCTGAAATGGCCCGTGCCGAAATGGTCGGCCGTTATGGCAGCGACGCTTACACCGAAGGTTTCCGCGTCACCACCACGGTGCCGAGCAACCTGCAGGAAATGGCTAATACTGCGCTGCACGAAGGCCTGATGACCTACGACCAGCGCCACGGCTACCGTGGCCCCGAGTCGCGCTTGCCGGGCAAGACCCGCGAAGCCTGGGCCAGCGAACTGACCAAACAGCGCACCATCAGCAGCCTCGAACCGGCCATCGTCACTCAGGTCGACAAGAACGGCCTGCAGGTCCTGACCCGCACCGGTGAAGAGCACGTTGCCTGGGACACGATGAAATGGGCGCGGCCGTTCCTCAATACCAACAGCATGGGTGCCAACCCGCGTCAGCCGGCGGATGTCGCCCAGGTCGGTGATCTGATCCGCGTGCAGCGGCAGACAGACAACTCGCTGAAATTCAGTCAGATACCGCAGGCCCAGGGCGCGTTGGTGTCGCTGGATCCGCAGAACGGTGCGATCCGTTCGCTGGTGGGCGGATTTGCCTTCGAGCAGAGCAACTACAACCGTGCCCTGCAGGCCAAGCGTCAGCCGGGTTCGAGCTTCAAGCCGTTCGTTTACAGCGCCGCGCTGGATAACGGCTACACCGCAGCGAGCCTGGTCAACGATGCGCCGATCGTGTTCGTCGACGAATACCTGGACAAGGTCTGGCGCCCGAAGAACGATACCAACACCTTCCTCGGCCCGATCCGCCTGCGTGAAGCGCTGTACAAGTCGCGCAACCTGGTGTCGATCCGCTTGCTGCAGGCCATGGGCGTGGGCAAGACCATCGACTACATCACCCGCTTCGGCTTCAACAAGCAGGACCTGCCGCCGAACCTGTCGCTGGCACTCGGCACCGCGACGCTGACGCCGATGGAAATCGCCACTGGCTGGAGCACCTTTGCCAACGGCGGCTACAAGATCACCCCGTACATCATCGACAAGATCGAAAGCCGTAACGGTGACACGTTGTTCGTCGCCAACCCGCCGACCGTGCCACAGGGCGGTTCGGCGACCGATGGCATCGCCGCGCCAGCCACCGAATCGTTCACGGTCAATGCCGCACCGGTTGCCGGTGAAGCCCCGGGCAACCCGGCGGTGCCGCAAGCGCCAGCCGTGGCCGAGCGGATTGTCGATGGGCGTACCACTTACATCCTCAACAGCATGCTTCAGGATGTGATCAAACTCGGTACCGGCCGTCGCGCACTGGCCATGGGCCGCAGCGACATCGCCGGCAAGACCGGCACCACCAACGAATCGAAAGATGCCTGGTTCTCCGGCTACAACGCCGATTACGTGACCACGGTGTGGACTGGCTTCGACCAGCCGGAAAGCCTCGGCCGCCGCGAGTTTGGCGGTACTGTGGCGCTGCCGATCTGGATGAATTACATGTCCGCCGCGCTGAAAGACAAGCCGCCGCATGTCCAGCCTGAGCCGGAAGGCCTGCTCAGCCTGCGGGTGGATCCGGTCAGTGGCCGCGCCGCGACGCCGAGCACGCCGGGGGCCTACTTCGAACTGTTCAAGGCTGAAGACACGCCGCCGTCGGTGAACGAGCTGGGCAACGGCGCCGTGCCGGGCAGCCCGCTGCCGGCGGACGAGCAGGCGCCGATCGATCTGTTCTGATCCAGCACCATTGAAAAGCCCCGCATTCGAGAGAAGAGCGGGGCTTTTTATTGACTGATGTTTGGAGTTCGCGGCGTTACGAACATCCAGCCCCTCACCCCAGCCCTCTCCCGGAGGTAGAGGGAGCCGACCGAGGTGTCTGGCTTCATGCATCGACCTGCGCAACCGAGTCGATTATGGATTCAAAGCAAGACTTTCACGTCGGCGTCATTCATCAATATCCCCCATTCGGTCCCCTCTCCCTTTGGGAGAGGGCTAGGGTGAGGGCTGCTCCAGATATGGAATACAAAGCCCTTAGCCACAAAAAAGCCCCGACTCATAACGAGCCGGGGCTTTTGTTTGAAGCGCTACAACGACTTAGCCGTTGAACACGTCATCCACGCTTTTCAGCGGGTAGTTCTTCGGATACGGCAGGGTAGCAACGCCGGTCTCGATCGCGGCCTTGGCCACGGCGTCGGAGATCAGGGTGATCAGGCGCTTGTCCATTGGCTTCGGAATGATGTACTCACGGCCGAATTCCAGTTTGATGCCGCCGTAGGCGTCGCAGACTTCCTGCGGTACTGGCAGTTTGGCCAGTTCGCGCAGGGCATTGGCCGCGGCAACTTTCATTTCTTCGTTGATGCGCTTGGCGCGAACGTCCAGGGCACCACGGAAGATGAACGGGAAGCCCAGTACGTTGTTGACCTGGTTCGGGTAGTCCGAACGGCCGGTAGCCATGATCACGTCGCTACGGGTGGCGTGCGCCAGTTCCGGGGAGATTTCCGGATCCGGGTTCGAGCAGGCGAACACGATCGGGTTGGCCGCCATCGACAGCAGGCCTTCGGCGCTCAGCAGGTTCGGACCGGACAGACCGACGAACACGTCAGCGCCTGCCAGTGCGTCAGCCAGGGTGCGCTTCTCGGTAGCGTGGGCGAACACGGCTTTGTACTGGTTCAGGTCATCACGGCCGGAGTGGATCACGCCGGTACGGTCAACCATGAAGATGTTTTCGATGCGAGCGCCCATGCTCACCAGCAGTTTCATGCAGGAGATGGCGGCAGCGCCGGCGCCGAGGCAGACGATTTTCGCGTCCTGCAGGGTTTTGCCAGCGATTTCCAGGGCGTTGATCATGCCGGCAGCGGTAACGATCGCGGTGCCGTGCTGGTCATCGTGGAACACCGGAATATCGCACTGCTCGATCAGAGCACGTTCGATCTCAAAGCACTCAGGCGCCTTGATGTCTTCCAGGTTGATGCCACCGAAGGTGATCGAGATACGCTTGACGGTGTCGATGAAGGCTTGCGGGCTTTCCGAGTCGACTTCGATGTCGAACACGTCGATGCCGGCGAAGCGCTTGAACAGCACGCCTTTACCTTCCATGACAGGCTTGGAAGCCAATGGGCCGAGGTTGCCCAGGCCGAGAATCGCGGTGCCATCGGAAATGACTGCCACCAGGTTGCCCTTGCCGGTGTATTTGTAGGCCAGTTCAGGATCGCGAGCGATCTCGCGCACTGGTTCGGCTACGCCGGGGCTGTAGGCCAGCGACAGGTCGCGGGCGGTAGCAGTGGCCTTGGTGAGCTCGACACTCAGCTTCCCCGGACGAGGATTGGCGTGATATTCGAGAGCGGCAGTTTTCAGATCAGACATTTTGGCATTCCGCTTTTTTACTGTTGGACAGACTGGTCAGCGAGGATACGCGCCTCGCAAAGTCCCCACAAGACTGGGCAGTCACTGCTGTCAAGCGCCCTGCCCTACGACTTTGGGCCAAGAGCCACGGCGCACAAGGGCTGGACTGTTCACAATCAACACGGAAAATGTCTACAATTTTTTCTTCAGCGCGGCACGTGCAGCATCGAAGGATCGGTCAGTGGCAACAACCAGCGTGGCTGACCTTTTTGCGATCCACCGCGCCGGGATCGGTCTATCACCCACCCGCGCGCCTCGATTTGCTTACCCTTCAGCGCCTGCAAGCGGGCACTGTCTAAGTGGCCCACCAGATTGGGTGCAACCCGCAATACAAGCGCGTCCTGCAACTCGATCCAGATTCCGCCGCGATTGCGCTGCACCTTGCTCACCCGACCGCTGACTATGGCGAAACCGGATCGCTGAATCTGTGGCGCTTTGAGCACCGGCGATTGCCGCCAGACGCCAAGTCCAGCCTGTCGTGCGCTGCGTTCGGCGGTCTGCTGGCAGGCGAGCAGATCGACGTTGGGCGCCACGGCAACCTGAAAGCCCAAGCCATCGGCAAGCATTTGCGCTTCGAGATTGGCACCGCTGACGCTGTAGACATGCGCAAGCGTACGCCCGTAATGGTCTTTGGCCTGCTTGCCGGGTCGCAGACCGACACGGCCGCCGCTGTTATCGACCAGCGCTTGCAGGCGTTTGCGCGCCGCCACGGCGAAGGGTTCGTCGCTGCGGCCCTGCTTGCCCAGCTCCGGCGTGTTGAGGCCGATCATGCGCACGCTGCGGCCGTCGCTCAGACGCAGGGTGTCGCCATCGACCACCCGCTGCACGCTGACGCTGGTCAGCCCCGCGGGGGTCGGACAAAAGGCCTGGGCGGCGGACAGCCAAATCGCAGACACAAAAAAGGCGCCCGCAAGGGACGCCTTTTTCATCAGTCTGGAGAAGTCGGGACGACCTTCCAAAATGATCAGCCTCAGGCTTTTTTGCCGACGCCGAAAGTAGCGAAACGGTCTGCGAACTTCTGCACACGGCCGCCGGTGTCCAGAGTCTTCTGCTTACCGGTGTAGAACGGGTGGCATTCGTTGCAAACGTCGATCGCCAGGGCTTTGCCGTAGGTCGAACGAGTTTCGAACTTGTTACCGCAGCTGCAGGTAACAGCAATTTCCGGGTAGTTCGGATGGATATCGGCTTTCATGGTGTCTTCCTCAGGCTAGCGTGCCGCCACCCAACACTATTGTTGAATACCGCACGTAATTAGGCCGCGGATTCTACCAGACCTTTTCAAACACGCAAGCTGTCACCGAGACCGACCGTCTGCTAGGCTCCCGACCCAATATGCGATTCCCTTGTAGGAGTGAGCCTGCTCGCGATAGCGGTGTATCAGACGACTCAATGTTGAATGAAAGACCTATCGCGAGCAGGCTCACTCCTACAAGGTTATGTGCCAAGTCCTACCGCCTGCTGATCGAGATCCCCCCGCGTGCCCGACGCCATTCTGCGCCTTGCCCTGCCTTCGCCCCTGCGCCGCCTGTTCGATTACCGGGCGCCGGCCGGGGTGCGGCGCGAGCAATTGCAGCCGGGCATGCGCCTGCGGGTACCGTTTGGCCGGCGCGAGATGATCGGGATTCTGGTCGAAGTCACCGACACCAGTGAGGTGCCGGCAGAAAAACTCAAACCGGCACTGGCCCTCCTCGACTCGACATCGCCGCTGCCGCCAGCACTGTTCAAGCTGTGCCTGTGGACAGCGCAGTATTACCAGCACAGCCTTGGCGACACCTTGAACTGGGCCTTGCCAGTGCTGCTCCGTCAGGGCGAGCTGGCCGAGGCCCGGCAGGAACGCTTCTGGTCGGTGGCCCCCGGCGCCAGCGTCGATGACCCACGGGTCGCCCGTGCGCCACGTCAGCGCGAGGCGCTGACCACGCTGGCCCAGCATCCCCACGGCGTGGCTCATCAGTTGCTGAGCAAACTGATGCTGAGCAAGGACAGCCTCGACCTGCTGCTGGCCAAGGGTCTGGTGCAAGTCGAGATCCGCCGCCACGCCCCCGGCGCGCGCCACGAGCACTGGCTGGCGCAACCGGAGCTGCCGCTCAACAGCGAACAACGCGCGGCGTACGAAGCGATTCGCGCCGGCTTCGACAGCTACCACGCCTTTCTCCTGGCCGGGGTTACCGGCAGCGGCAAGACCGAAGTCTATCTGCAACTGATCCGCGAAACCCTCGAAGCCGGCAAACAGGCCTTGGTGCTGATCCCGGAGATCAACCTCGGCCCGCAGACCCTGGCGCGCTTCGAACAGCGCTTCAACGCGCGCATCGCCCTGTTGCACTCGGCGGTGAATGACCGCGAACGTCTCGACGCGTGGCTCGCCGCCCGCGATGGCGAGGCCGACATTATTATCGGCACCCGTTCGGCGCTGTTCACACCGATGAAAAATCCCGGGCTGATCATCATCGATGAAGAGCATGACGGCTCGTATAAACAGCAGGAAGGTCTGCGCTACCACGCCCGCGACCTGGCGCTGGTACGCGCACGGCAGGAAAACATCCCGATCGTGCTCGGTTCCGCCACGCCGTCGCTGGAGAGCCTGCACAACGCCTACACCGGTCGCTATGGTCTGTTACGTCTGAACGAACGCGCCGGCGGCGCCAAGCAACCGCGCTTCCTGCGTCTGGACGTGAAAAGCCGTCCGCTCGACAGTGGTATTTCCGGGCCGATGCAACAAGCCATCGGCCAGACCCTTGCCAACGGCCAGCAGGTGCTGGTGTTCCTCAACCGGCGCGGATTCGCGCCGACGTTGCTCTGTCACGATTGCGGGTGGATGTCGGAGTGCTCGCGCTGCGATGCGCGCATGACCGTCCATCAGCGTTATGGCGAATTGCGGTGCCACCATTGCGGCAACGTCGAGCGCACGCCGCGCCAGTGTCCAAAGTGCAGCAAGGTCGATCTGCGTCCGGTCGGCGCTGGCACCGAACGTGCCGAAGAGCGTCTGGCGATTCTGTTCCCTGATTACCCGGTTTTGCGCGTCGATCGCGACAGCACCTCGCGCAAGGACGCGATGAATCAGCTGTTCGCGACGATCCAGAAAGGCCAGCCGTGCATTCTGGTCGGCACGCAGATGTTGGCCAAAGGGCACCATTTCCCCCGGGTGACGCTGGTGTCGATTCTGGATGCCGACGGCGGCCTGTTCTCCGGCGACTTCCGCGCCAGCGAGCGCATGGCGCAACTGATCGTCCAGGTTGCCGGGCGTGCCGGGCGGGCTGAGGAACCGGGCAGGGTGATCATCCAGACGCACCTCGCCGACCATCCTTTATTGGTGCAACTGACCGAGCAGGGTTACTTCGCCTTCGCCGAGCAGGCCCTGAGCGAACGCCGCGCCGCCGGGTTGCCGCCCTTTGCCCATCTGGCGTTGTTGCGCGCCGAGGCGCACAAGCCGGGGCAGGCGGAAGGCTTTCTCGATGAAGCGTGCAGCGAGGCCGAGCGCATGCTGGCCGAATTGAATCTGAGCGGCATCGAACTGCTCGGGCCGGTGCCGGCGCCGATGGAGCGCCGGGCCGGGCGTTATCGCGCGCAGCTGTTGTTGCAGGCGACCGCGCGGGCGCCACTGCACCGATTGCTGGCCAGCTGGATGCTGGTGCTGGAGCAGATGCCGAGCGGGCGGGCGGTGCGCTGGTCGCTGGATGTTGATCCGGTGGATCTGTATTGAAGAACCGAAAGAGCAAAAGATCGCAGCCTTCGGCAGCTCAGATAAATGCCGATTCCACTGTAGGAGCCGCCGAAGGCTGCGATCTTTTGACTTTGATGTCACCACATATCCACATCCTGCCTGCTAAGGTTGGCAAGCCCGTCTTCGCAACGGATAATGCCCAGTTTTTCCACCCGCGCATCGATGCGCCCGCCGCGCTTGCGGTCGAAAGAGAAGACCATGAAAGACACCATTCGCCAGCTGATCCAGCAAGCCCTCACCCAACTCGTCAACGAAGGTGTGTTGCCTGAAGGCCTGACGCCGGCGATCCAGGTGGAGAACGCCCGCGACAAGACCCACGGCGACTTCGCCAGCAACATCGCCATGATGCTGGCCAAGCCAGCCGGCATGAAGCCGCGCGATCTGGCGGAGAAAATCATCGCCGCACTGCCCGCCGACGAGAACATCACCAAGGCCGAAATCGCCGGCCCGGGCTTCATCAATTTTTTCCAGAACACTCAGGCCCTGGCTGCGCGTCTCGACGCCGCGCTGGCCGATGCCCATGTCGGCGTACGCAAGGCCGGCCCGGCGCAGCGCACCGTGGTCGACCTGTCGGCACCGAACCTGGCCAAAGAGATGCACGTCGGCCATTTGCGCTCGACCATCATCGGTGACGGCGTGGCCCGCGTGCTGGAATTCCTCGGCGACGAAGTGATCCGCCAGAACCACGTCGGCGACTGGGGCACCCAGTTCGGCATGCTGATGGCGTACCTGCAGGAAAACCCGATCACCAGCGACGAGCTGTCGGACCTGGAAAACTTCTACCGCGCCGCCAAGCAGCGCTTCGACGAGTCCGAAGAATTCGCCGACCGCGCCCGAGGCCTGGTGGTCAAGCTGCAGGCCGGCGATGCCGAATGCCTGGCACTGTGGACCCGGTTCAAGGACATCTCGCTGTCGCACTGCCAGAAGATCTACGAACTGCTCAACGTCAAACTGACCATGGCCGACGTCATGGGCGAAAGCGCCTACAACGACGACCTGATCAATGTGGTCAACGACCTCAAGGCTGCCGGCATGCTGGTCGAGAGCAACGGCGCCCAGTGCGTGTTCCTCGACGAGTTCAAGAACGCCGATGGCGACCCGCTGCCGGTGATCATCGTCAAGGCCGACGGCGGTTACCTGTACGCCACCACTGACCTGGCGGCCGTGCGCTACCGCAGCGGCAAGCTCAAGGCTGATCGCGCGTTGTATTTTGTCGATCAGCGTCAGGCGCTGCATTTCCAGCAAGTCTTCGCCGTGGCGCGCAAGGCCGGTTTCGTCACCCATCCGATGGAAATGGAGCACATGGGTTTCGGCACCATGAACGGCGCCGATGGCCGTCCGTTCAAGACCCGTGACGGCGGCACCGTGAAGCTGATCGACCTGCTGACCGAAGCCCAGGAACGCGCTTACAGCCTGGTGAAAGAGAAGAACCCGACCCTGGCCGAAAACGAGTTGCGCAACATCGCCAAGGTGGTCGGCATCGGCGCGGTGAAATACGCCGACCTGTCCAAGCATCGCACCAGCGACTACAGCTTCAACTTCGACCTCATGCTGAATTTCGAAGGCAACACCGCACCGTACCTGCTTTACGCCTACACCCGCGTGGCCGGCGTGTTCCGCAAACTGGGCAAGGACTTCAGCGAAGTGGATGGCCAGATCGTCCTCGAGGCGGAACACGAACTTGAGCTGGCCGCGAAACTGGCGCAATTCGGCGAAGTGCTGAACAACGTCGCTGAGAAAGGCACACCGCACATCCTCTGCACCTACCTGTACGACGTCGCCGGCCTGTTCTCCAGCTTCTACGAGAACTGCCCGATCCTCGCCGCCGACACCCCGGCGCAGATGCAGAGCCGTCTGCGTCTTGCCGCACTGACCGGTCGCACCCTCAAGCAAGGCCTGGAGCTGTTGGGTCTGGAAACTCTGGAGCGTATGTAAGTTGGCCGCCAAGAAAAAACCTGCACCCAAACGCGGCGCCAGCCGCTATCAGGCTCCGGCAAAACAACCGATTCCGGGCTGGCTGTGGATGGCCATCGGCCTGACCGTCGGCGCCTTCATCGTATTCCTGATGAAACTGGAACCGGGCAAGGGCAGCGACACGGTCAAGCGCGAGAAAGTCGAACAGCAGCAGAAAGCGTCGAAGATCGCCGAGGCCAACAAGACCCCGCCGAGCCCGACGCAACCGGTGAAGCCGAAGTACGACTTCTACACCTTGCTGCCGGAATCGGAAGTGATCGTGCCGCCGGACGCGGTGCCGGAGAAAACCCTGCCGACGCCGCAAGTGCCGGCGATCCCGACCACGCCGGTGACCCCGGCCGAGGCGGCGAAGATCGACACGGCGCGCGCGCAGGCAGCTCTGGCGGGTATTACTCCGCCGCCTGCGCCGCCAGTGAGCAAGGCCGCGCCGGTCACCAAGTTCTTCCTCCAGGCCGGCTCGTTCCGCAAAGAGACCGATGCCGACAAGGTGCGCGCGCAGATCATTCTGCTCGGCCAGGCCGTGGCGGTGGAGTCCGGCACGGTCAAGGATGAAACCTGGTATCGCGTTTTGGTCGGCCCGTTCAGCAACCGCGAGCAACTGACCACGGCCCAGAAACAACTGGCCGGCGCCGGCTTCAGCAACCTGTTGTTACAACAACGCCAGAGCCGCTGATCCCACGCCGGGCGTACAGGGTCCGGCTCACTTTGTGGCGAGGGAGCTTGCTCCCGCTGGGGTGCGAAGCGCCCCCAAGCCCTGCAAATGCGGTGCATCAGACAGACCGCATCAGCTGGGTTTGCGACTGCTGCGCAGCCGAGCGGGAGCAATCTCCCTCGCCACAGAGTCTGGCACCCTCGCTCGACACCGCTCGTCCCCTCTCCCGCCCTGCGGTTGAAATCCCCTCCAGCACCCCCATATGAATGGGCATAAGGCATTTTCGCCCCGCTGCGTGGAGACTCTTCCCTTGACCACCATCGTTTCAGTCCGCCGCCACGGCAAAGTCGTCATGGGCGGCGACGGCCAGGTTTCTCTCGGCAACACCGTGATGAAAGGCAACGCCAAAAAGGTACGTCGCCTGTACCACGGCCAGGTCATCGCCGGTTTTGCCGGTGCCACCGCTGACGCCTTCACCCTGTTCGAACGTTTCGAAGGCCAGCTCGAGAAACATCAGGGCCACCTGATCCGCGCCGCCGTCGAGCTTGCCAAAGAGTGGCGCACCGACCGCTCCCTGAGCCGCCTCGAAGCGATGCTCGCGGTCGCCAACAAGGATGCCTCGCTGATCATCACCGGCAACGGTGACGTGGTCGAACCCGAAGATGGCCTGATCGCCATGGGTTCCGGCGGCGCCTACGCGCAGGCCGCAGCCAGCGCTCTGCTGAAAAAGACCGATCTGTCGGCGCGCGAGATCGTCGAAACCGCCCTTGGCATCGCCGGCGACATCTGCGTATTCACCAACCACACTCAGACCATTGAGGAGCAGGATCTCGCTGAATAAGCCTGTTGCGGCCCGTGTGCCACGGCTTGTTTCTGCTTGAGGACCGTCAATTATTATGTCCATGACTCCCCGCGAAATCGTCCACGAACTCAACCGCCATATCATCGGCCAGGACGATGCCAAGCGCGCCGTCGCGATTGCCCTGCGCAACCGCTGGCGCCGCATGCAGCTGCCTGAAGAGCTGCGCGTTGAGGTGACCCCGAAGAACATCCTGATGATCGGCCCGACCGGTGTCGGTAAAACCGAGATCGCCCGTCGCCTGGCAAAACTGGCCAATGCGCCGTTCATCAAGGTCGAAGCGACCAAATTCACCGAAGTCGGTTATGTCGGCCGTGACGTCGAGTCGATCATCCGTGATCTGGCTGACGCTGCGATCAAGATGCTCCGCGAGCAGGAAATGACCCGCGTACGCCACCGCGCCGAAGACGCTGCCGAGGATCGCATCCTCGACGCGTTGCTGCCGCCGGCACGCATGGGCTTCAGCAACGAAGAAGCGCCGAGCTCCGATTCCAATACGCGTCAGCTGTTCCGCAAGCGCCTGCGCGAAGGCCAGCTGGACGACAAGGAAATCGAGATCGAAGTGGCCGAAGTTTCCGGCATCGAAATCGCCACGCCGCCGGGCATGGAAGAGATGACCAACCAGCTGCAATCGCTGTTTGCCAACATGGGCAAGGGCAAGAAGAAGTCGCGCAAGCTCAAGGTCAAGGAAGCGCTGAAACTGGTGCGCGATGAAGAAGCCGGGCGTCTGGTCAACGAAGAAGAGCTGAAGGCCAAGGCGCTGGAAGCGGTCGAGCAGCACGGCATCGTGTTCATCGACGAAATCGACAAGGTCGCCAAGCGCGGCAATGTCGGCGGCGCCGATGTCTCCCGCGAAGGCGTACAGCGCGACCTGCTGCCGCTGATCGAAGGCTGCACCGTCAACACCAAACTGGGTATGGTCAAGACCGACCACATCCTGTTCATCGCCTCCGGCGCGTTCCACCTGAGCAAGCCGAGCGATCTGGTGCCGGAGCTACAAGGCCGTCTGCCGATTCGCGTCGAACTCAAGGCGCTGAGCCCGGAAGACTTCGAACGCATCCTCAGCGAACCGCATGCTTCGCTCACCGAACAATACTGCGCGCTGCTGAAAACCGAAGGCCTGAACATCCAGTTCCAGCCCGAGGGCATCAAGCGTCTGGCGGAGATCGCCTGGCAGGTCAACGAGAAGACCGAGAACATCGGTGCCCGTCGCCTGCACACGCTGCTTGAGCGCCTGCTTGAAGAGGTGTCGTTCAGCGCCGGCGACCTGGCCAGCGCCCACGATGACAAGGCGATCCTGATCGACGCCGACTACGTCAACAGCCACCTCGGCGAATTGGCGCAGAACGAAGATCTGTCCCGTTATATCCTGTAGGTCACTTCTCCCTGTAGGAGCTGCCGAAGGCTGCGATCTTTTGATCTTGATCCTG